>JAYTAR010000346.1:0-3370 GCA_043737455.1 Sphingomonadales bacterium
GCAGGTAGGCATCATAAGCCGCCGGGCTAGTTGTCCCGCCCAGCATTGCCTTTGCCGTCCCGAGCGTCAGTCTCAGCGCATTTGCAACGCTTTCGGCAACCTGTTCGCCGACGAAGACGGCAAGACGCACAATCTGATCTGGACCCGCGCGCGCACGACGAACGGCGACTGATCCCAAGCACCCTCGCCCCGCCCGGTTTTGCCGGGCGGGGCATTGTGTTGTTTTGACAAATGGCGACGAAGCGACTGGGGCATGTTTCGACGGCTTCGGTTGACGGCGTTTCACTTGATACCTATATCCGTCTCACTTGATACAGGAGCGCGTCATGGCTACCCAGATTGCAACGGTCGAAACCTTGCTCGGCGTCAATGCCAATGCGGGCAATACGCGCCTCGGGCTCGCCAACTCGATCATAAGCGGACTGCCTGTGACCGCGCTCGACCGGCTCGCGGGCGCGGTCGCGCCCGACGACGCCCGGTTCAAGTTCCGTTTGATTCCCAAAGCCACGCTCGAACGCCGCAAGAAATCAGCGACGCGGCACCTGACGAGCGAGGAGGGCGATCGGCTGGCACGGCTTGCGAAGGTCTATGTGTTCGCGCTCGACATCTACAAAGACGGTCGCAGCGTGCGTGAGTTCCTGAACCGCCCCCATGCAATGCTCGACGGCAAGCCGCCGCTCGATGTGGCGCTTGCGACGGGGCCGGGTGCCGATGCGGTCATCAACCTTTTGGGACGCGTCGCCTATAGCGGTGGCGTGTGAGTGCCCAGAACGCGGTCCAGAAAATCGACCGCGTCCTGACCTGCTTCCGGATTGGCGATCCCAAGGGCGCGCACCCGATCTACGACAGTCAGGGCGCGCGGCTTTATCCGGGACGCTGGAACACACCCGCAAGCCCGATCATCTACACGTCCGAATACTACTCGACGGCCATGCTCGAAAAGCTGGTTCATGGCAGTTCAATGCTCCCCCCCAACCAGCACTATATCCGCATCACCATCCCGAACGGTGTTAGTTACGAGATATTCCAAACCGCCGATCACCCGGGATGGGACGGCAAGCGCGAGCTCATCTGCAAGCGGGTCGGGCTTGCGTGGGTCAAGGAACAGCGTTCGGCGATCCTGATCGTGCCGTCGATTCCGGCGCGGCTCGATCGCAACATCCTGATCAACCCGGCGCACTCCGATGCTGCGGCGATCACGCACGAACTGCCCGCGCCGATCTGGTGGGATGAGCGACTCTACGCCTGAGCGTCGCAAAGCAAGAGCGTCTGCTATTTCTGGCTTGATGGCAACTCTCGCACCGCGGCGGCAGGGGCGCAGCCACTGCGTGCGCCGCCGATCTTCTCGGTGGCGTCGATGTCGAATCGCGCCGCTTATTTCCTTCTTTCTAAGTGAAGTGTCCGCCTTCGTCCGTGTTCAGCTTTAAGAAGGAAAGAGAGATAGTATGGGGGTTTGTGTAATGGTAGGATAAGCTATACGACGTGTCTTGTATTACGTTTCCAGTGGTGCCCATAGGAAAGCGAATGACATGACCACAAACCCCGGCTCCCGAATGTCCATGCTGACGGCACGGATCGACGCTGCGACGCTGGCGGCTTTTGATGCTTTTGCCGAAGGTCGCGGCGGTCGGAGTGCGGTTTTGCGGCAGTTGGTCGAGCAGGCTGCCCGCGAGAATGTCGATGCCCCGCGTGTCGAACGACGCGAAAGCATAGCGAGCAATCGGGTGTCGTTGCGCTTCACCGATGTTGAAAACGCTGTCCTCGAACATCGCGCATTGCAGCGATCCACAGACCGTTCGGGCTGGATCAAGGCGCTGGTTCGACGACACCTTGGTCTGAAATCGCGCGTCGATGACGGGTTGATTGCCGAGCTTGCGCCCATACGGATGCAGTTGCTGCGGATCGGCCGCAATCTCAATCAGGCGATGAAGGCAGCGAATGCGAGCATGTTGCCCGATGGCGACAAGCAGATCGGCGGCGAACTGCGACGGATTGCTGATATGCGAATGGAGGTGTCCGAACAGGTCGCCGCTGTCGGCGATGCCATGCGCGGAGACACGAGTTATTGGGCGGTTGCTGACTGATGCGTTTGGAAAGCGCCCTTTGGGAAGCCACCCGACCGGCGTTCCGCGTTCGCTATATCCATGACCCCGACGCCGTTCCGCAACCGCCGCTCTATGCCAGCTTCGGCATAGCCGACGCAAAGACGGCGCGCGCGAAGCTCGCGCGGATCGTGCGCGGCGCACCCGAGGTCGTCGTCAAAGTGACGGGGCGGCAAAAGGGTGCTGCTCACGTCAAAGCCCATCTCGACTATATCGGTCGCAAGGGTGAGATCGACATTGAGACGCGCGACGGCGAACTGTTGACCAGCAAGGACGACATTGCCGAGCGCGCCGAAGAATGGAGCGACACGTTGCAATGGCGATCGCGGCCCACCGTGTCGTCGGTGTCGATGATTTTCTCGATGCCCGAAGGCACCGACTCGGATAAGGTCTTGGGTGCTGTCCGCGCGCTCGCGCACAGCGAGTTGAGCGACAACCATGATTATGTGCTTGCGCTGCACACCGACACACCGCGACCGCATGTCCATCTGACCGTGCAGGCCGAAGGGCTCGACCGGACGCGGTTCAATCCGCGTCCCGTTCAGCTCAACCGGTTCCGTGAGCGGTTCGCCCAGGAGCTGCGCGAGCGTGGTGTCGCCGCAGAGGCGACACCACGCCGGGCGCGCGGCCACGGCGTTGCGGGATCGAGCATGGTATTGGTCAAGTTGCGCGCGAGGCTCCGTAACGAAGGCAGCCGACAGCTTACTGATTCTGACCGCCGCACCAACGAACAGGCGATTGCTGTCGCACGTGGCGAGCAGGCGCTACCGGCGTTCATCGGGAACGGGACGGTTCGGTGGCAAGAAATCCGAAAGGCCTATGGTGAAGCGGCTTCGGCTTTGGATGCAACTGGCAGGGCCGTAGATCGAAAGCTGGCTGACGAGGTGCGCGGGTTTCTTGGGATGCGCCCGAGAATGAATGCGACGCCCGAGGTTTTTGCGACCCGCCATGCCCAGTTGATGGACCGAGCGCGACCAGCGCCCGACGTTGTGCCGCCCGATCGCCCGCCGCGTGACAGAGGGCGAGGTCGATGACGGTCGCCTCGCTTCCATCTAAGTGGTTCCACCCGCTTATCCGAACGCCCGAAAACGGACATGGATTTGGGGATGATGGGCCCAACCATCGTGCCGGGGGTGTTGGATCTTTCAGCATTTCCGCTTTGTCGCCCTTGTTGGACAGTGCCGACAGTCTCCTATTAGGCCGAAAACGCCGTAAGCGGCCTTTCATTCATTGCTCGTTACCACGTCGCCTTCGCGCCCAAATGGTGT
>JAYTAR010000347.1:0-8243 GCA_043737455.1 Sphingomonadales bacterium
TGTAGCCCGCAAAGGTCTTTTCAGCGGTCTGGATCGCAGCCCCGAGCGGCTTGTCGTCCTGCGTGAAGCCGATGCCGCCGCCGTCGGCATTCAGCCCGAAATCGAGCGGTCCCAGCCGTCCCTTCCATTCCTTGGCGCCTTTGTCGGCACCGATCCCATTGGTCTCCTCGTCTCCGGTGAAAAAGACGACGAGGTCGCGCTTCGGCTTCCAGCCCGTGGCGCGCAGCTCGATCAGCGCGCGAGTGATGGCGGCAATCCCGTCCTTCATATCGATCGTGCCGCGGCCATAATAATAGCCGTCGCGCTCGGTCAGCACGAACGGGTCGGTTGTTGAATCCTCGCGCTTGGCTTCGACCACGTCCATATGGCCCATCAGCATGATGCCTTTGGCGGTCGGTTTGTCGGCGCGCCAGTGTACGATCAGCGCGGCGGTCTGATCCTTTGCGCTGCCGTCGAGATTTGTCGTGGCATAGGGGACGACGTTGACGTCGGTCGCAGCGAACCCGGCCTTGCGGTATTCGCCCGCCAGATACTCGGCGAGTTCGGGAACCTTGCCGCGCCCCAGCACCGTGGGAATGCCGACGAGCCGCTCGAACATGGCGCGGTTCGCGACACTGTCGGTCACGGGGGCCGCGGCGAGCAAAGGGGTCGCGACAATTGCGAGCGCGAGCGCGATCGACGAACGGGTCATGGGTGATCCTCCTGATCGCTGCATCGTTCCGCAAATTGGCCTTCAACGCAAGCAACGTTCAGCCGCTGCCATGCCCTTCCTCAAGATACGTCGCCGAGCGCATTTCCTCGAGCCGACTGATCGTGCGCTCGAACTCGAAACGCCCGTCGCCGCTTTCGTACAAGTGCGCAGGTTCGGCGTCGGCGGTCGCGATCAGCTTCACCTTGTGTTCGTACAAGGCGTCGATCAGCGTGACGAAGCGCGCCGCTTCGTTGCGGTTCTCGGGGCCCAGACGTGGAATGCCGACGACGAACACGGTATGATAGCGCCTTGCGATCGCGAGATAATCGCTTGCGCCGCGCGCCTCCCGACACAGCCGCTTGAAGCTGAAGACCGCGACCCCCTTCAGGCTTTTGGGCACGTGCAGCAGGCGACCCCCGACGTCGAGGTCGACACTCGGCACATTGACCGCGTCCTCAGGCGGAAAATCGGTCAACTGGAAGAACGCCTGGCGCACCGCCGCCGTCGCCGCGAGGCTATTGGGAACATGCCACGTCCGCACCCCCGCCAGCCGCTCGCGCCGATAGTCGGTCGGTCCGTTCAGCACGACGATGTCGAGCCGTTCCTCGATCAGCGCAATGAACGGCAGGAAATGTTCCCGGTTCAGGCCATCCTTGTAAAGATCGCGCGGATGTCGGTTCGAAGTGGCGACGACGGTCGTGCCATGTGCAAGCAACGCGGTGAACAACCGCGATACGATCATCGCGTCGGCACTGTTGTTGACCATCATTTCGTCGAACGCGAGGCAATGTGCTTCCTCGGCGATGTGTGCCGCGATCGGGGCTATCGGATCGCCAGCCTCAAGCTGACGTTGGATGCGGAGCCGCTCGTGCACTTCGAGCATGAATTCGTGAAAGTGGACGCGGCGCTTGGCTTTGATTTGCAGTCGTTCGAAGAACAAGTCCATTAGCATAGATTTGCCGCGCCCGACGCCGCCGTAGATGTACACGCCCCGCGGAGATGGCGGCTTGCGCCCGATAAGCCGCCACAGGGATGATCCGCGCGGCGACGCGGCCTGCAACTCGCCCTGCAACCGTTCGAGCCGCACGACGGCGGCGGCCTGCATCGGATCGGCGCGCAACTCGCTCCCTGCAATGAGCTCGTCGTAGCGGGCCTCGACCGTCAAGCCTCGACCGCCCCGATGCCGACCGACTTGCGAATCGTCCCTGCGAAGGCGGCGACCTTGTGCTCGCGCTGGACGATCAACCCGCGCATGAAAATCAAGCGGCGCGTCTCGCGCAGTAGTTCGACCTCGGCATCGAGCGGCTCGGCGGCGGTGCCCGCGCCGATAAACTGCGTCGAAAGATCAAGCGTCACCGCCGTACCCGCGATCAACCCCAGCATCCGCGCTGCGGCGAACAAGGCGACGTCGATGAAGCCGAGCGTGGTTCCGCCGTGGATGGCGTCCTGGAGGTTGGTGTGCGCGCGCGCCGGAAACATGCGCACGCGCGCCGCATCGCCTTCGCGCCGAACGATCAGCGGACCCAAGAAAGCGTTATAGCGACTGTCGTCGCGCAACCGCCAGCTGTACCAGCCCGGATTATCGGGGTCTTCGCCGAACGCGAATGGCAAGGGATCGGTCACGCGGCATGACGGCGATCGACGATCATTTCCAGCCTATCAAACGATGCGCTCGACGACCAGCTTCTTCACCTCGGCGATCGCCTTGGCCGGGTTCAGCCCCTTGGGACACACGTTCGCGCAATTCATGATCGTGTGGCAGCGATAAAGGCGGAACGGGTCCTCAAGCTCATCGAGCCGCTCGCCGGCAAACTCGTCCCGGCTGTCGGCAAGCCAGCGATAGGCTTGCAAAAGGATCGCTGGCCCCAGGAAACGGTCACTGTTCCACCAGTATGACGGACAGGCGGTCGAACAGCAGGCGCACAGAATGCACTCATAGAGCCCGTCGATCTTGGCCCGATCCTCAGGCGACTGTAGCCGTTCCTTGCCCGAAGGTGTCGGCGACTTCGTCTTCAGCCACGGTTCGATCGAGGCATATTGCGCATAGAAGTGCGTGAAATCGGGAACCAGGTCCTTGATCACGTCCATATGCGGCAATGGCGTGATCTTTACTTCACCCTTCACGTCTTCGATCGCGGTCGTGCAGGCGAGCCCATTCTTGCCGTCGATGTTCATCGAACAAGACCCGCAAATGCCCTCGCGACACGACCGCCGGAACGTTAGCGTCGAGTCCTGCTCACCCTTGATCTTGATAAGCGCGTCGAGCACCATCGGGCCGGTCTGGTCGAGATCGACTTCGAAGTGATCGTATCGCGGGTTTTCCCCGGTGTCGGGGTCGTAGCGATAGATTTTGAACGCTTTGGTACGTTTGCCCGCGCCGCTCACCTTATGAACGCGGCCCTTGCCGCTGATCTTCGAATTCTTGGGGAGCAGGAGTTCGGCCATGAAACAGTTCGTCCTTCGCGTGTCCTGTCCATTTGCGCTGCAACTGCGAAAGCGCAACCCCCCGCATGGCTGACCAACCGCCAGACCAGTGATACGGGCAGGTGGCTTTACATAATGTGGCTTGTAATCCGCTGATATGGTCCCATTTTGGAAAAGCTGAATGCCATAAGGGTTCGGCGTCATGGTCGCTTTGAAAGGACTAAAATGATGCGTACCAACTTCGACTTCACGCCGTATCGCCGCTCGACGGTCGGTTTCGACCAGCTGTTCGACCTGCTAGAAAACCGCAACGCGGCGGTCGACAATTACCCTCCCTTCGACATCGAGCGGTCGGGCGACGATCAGTATCGGATCACGATCGCGGTTGCCGGCTTCAAGGCCGACGAGATCGACATGGTCGCACAGGCGAACAAGCTCGTCGTAAGCGGCAAGAAGGCCGACGACACCGAGGGACGGCAATTCGTGCACCGCGGCATCGCAACGCGCGCATTCGAGCGCCGCTTCGAACTCGCGGACTATGTGCAGGTGTCGGGTGCCGAACTCGACAATGGCTTGCTCACGATCGATCTGAAGCGTGAAGTTCCCGAGGCGATGCGCCCGCGCAAGATCGCGATCGGTGGCCAGACGCCGCAGATCGAGATCGCAAAGGCGGCCTGACGAGCGATGCTGGGGAGGGGCTTGGGCCCCTCCCCTTTACCCAGTCGCAGCAGCATCACCGCGACGCTGGCCCCAGTCGAGGTTGCGCGTGACGTACATAACTGCCGCCAAAGCCGCAAAGAGCATCAACGAGCCGATGAGCAGTGCATAGGCCTCGAGATTGAGCAGTATATACAACACGGCATAAAGCGCGACGAGCAGTCCCGCGACATAGCCCGCACGCCGTCGGCTCCGCAGCACTGCCGACGAATAAGCCGCGACCAAGCCAATGATTGCCGCGCTCGCGATCAGATAAGCGAGCATGAATCCGACCACTTCGGCGAAGGCGAGCAGCAGCACGAAGAACAAAACCAGCGCAGCGCCGACGAGCAGATACTCGACCCCCGACACGCGCACGCCGCCGATCAAGTCGAACATCAGGAAGGCTAGGAAGGTAAAGCCGATGAACAGAAAACCGTATTTTGTCGCGCGATCGACCTGCGAATAAAGATCGACCGGCTGCACAAGTGTTACGCGTGCATCATATTTGGCAGGTGGGGCCGACAAGTCGCCACGCGTGCTGCCGCTCATGTCGTCGGCACGTTTGACCGAAGCGGCTTCGTCGGTCTGTACCAGCGACTGACCAAGCGCAAGGTTGCCAATGCGGTAGCGCGCGGTGAACCCCTTGTCCGAGATCTGCGGCTTGGCGGGCAGGAAGCCACCGACGAAGCTTGGCGATGGCCAGCTCGACGTGACCGTCCAGGCCGTATCGCCCGCGCGCGGGGATAGCGTGATCCAACCATTGCCACGAAAGTCGAATGCGAAGTCCGCGATGATCGGCTTGGCCGGCAAGGTTCGCGCGTCGACGAAGGCATGGAAGCCCGCCCCGCCGGTCGCCGCAAGCCCGTTGCCAGGCTGGAGCACCTGCGGCGCGCCGTCGACGTTCACGCGCGGTGGTGGGCCGAACAAACCGCGGGCATCGCTGACCCCGAAGCGGAGCTCAGCGCGGTCGAGCGCAAGGCTGCCGGGGTCGACCCCGAAGCGCGGCAAATCTGCGGGCAGAGCAAAGCGCGCCTGACCCTTCACATTGGCCTCGTAGACAACGGCTTCGTAGATCGATCGTTTACGCCGGTCAGGCTTCAGTCCCGTGTCGATCTTCGCCACCTCGGGCGCCAGTGTGAGCTCGCGCCAAATCGTCTTGCTGCGGGTGACGGGCTTGCCGCCTTCCTCGACCGTCTCGCTGACTTGCGCTTGGTAAGGAATGATGAGCAGCGGGCCCGCAATCGTCTGTGGACCGCCCCAACCCTCGGCAATCGACGCCCGTGCGACCTCGGATTGCGCCTGGCGGTCGTAGACGAGAGCCCAAACCATCAACAATGGGATCGACAGCAGCAGCGCGAGCAGCACGACCAGCCCGAACTTGCCGCCCGGTGTGCGTTCGCCCTTTGCAAAGCCCGGCATGTTCATGATCGCTACCCCTTTTGCAGATGCCTGCGCCCCAGCAACTCGGCGATCTGTACCGCGTTAAGGGCCGCGCCTTTTCGCAGATTGTCACTCACGCACCAGAACGACAAGCCATTGTCGACGGTCGAGTCTTCGCGCACCCGGCTGACAAACGTCGCATAATCGCCGACGCATTCGACCGGCGTCACGTATCCGCCGTCCTCCCGCTTATCGATCAGCATGATCCCGGGCGATTCGCGCAGTACGTCCTGTGCCTGCTTGGCGGTGATCTCGTCCTCGAACTCGACAAATACCGCCTCGCTATGGCCGACGAAGACGGGGACGCGCACGCAGGTCGCGACGACCTTGATCTTGGGGTCGAGGATTTTCTTGGTTTCGACGACCATCTTCCATTCTTCCTGCGTCGTCCCATCGTCGAGAAAGTCGCCGATGTGCGGAATGACGTTGAAGGCAATCTGCTTGGTGAACTTCTTCGCTTCGGCGCTGTCGCCGACGAAGATGTTGCGTGACTGCTCGAACAGCTCGTCCATGCCCACCTTGCCCGCGCCCGAGACCGACTGATACGTCGCGACCACGACGCGCTTGATCCGCGCAATGTCATGTAAAGGCTTCAGCACGACGACCATTTGCGCGGTCGAACAATTCGGGTTGGCGATGATGTTGCGCCGCGTGTAGCCCGCTATCGCTTCGGGATTTACCTCGGGCACGATCAGCGGGACGTCGGGGTCCATGCGATAGAGCGACGAATTATCGATGACGACGCAGCCGACCGCGGCGAACTGCGGCGCATAGACCTTGGTCGCCTCGCTGCCGATCGCGAACAGCGCAATGTCCCAGCCTTTGGGGTCGAAATTGGCGATGTTCTGGACTTTAAGCTTTTTGCCCGTCTCGCCAAAGTCGACCTCCTCGCCCTGACTACGCGACGAGGCGAGCACCGCGATCTCGTCGAACGGAAATTCACGCTCGGCGAGGATGTTCAGGATCTCGCGTCCGACGTTGCCCGTCGCGCCCGCGACGACGATGCGGTAGCCCATATGCTCTTTCCTTCGATTGGTCGGCGGGTCGGTAGCGGCTTCGCAGGGTTTATCCAACCCGCCGTCGGAAGGGCTGACGCTCGACTGCCGACAGCGAACGCCACAGCCATTCGAAGGGGCCGTTGACGAAATGGCGCACCCATAGATTTGCGATGACGAGCTGTGCCGCGATCACCAGCGTCGCGATCCCGGCAAGCGCCGCCCAGCCGAACTGAGCCCACAAACCGAGCGCAAAGGGCGCGAATAGAACGATGCCGACAAGTTGCTGCATGAAGTAGAGCGAAAAGGCAGTCCGCCCTGCCGCACGGAATGGCGATAGCAAAGTGGCACCCCAGCGGCGCTGCACCAACCAGTTGACGAGCGCGACATGGCCGAGCGAGGTCGCCAACCGCGCGAATTCGGATGTCGCATAACCGGTCTTGGGGATCGGCGCGAATGCCAGCAGCTCGGTCGCCCCAACCGCGCGCGCGCCGAGCCCGATTGCGTAGCAGGTCAGCATGAGCCGGAGATAAAAACTCGCGGAACGCTCGCCCTGAATGATCTCCAGCTTGAACAAGGCCACACCGATCAGCATCGCGCAGAAGGCCTCATAGACATTCCAGGCACCATATTTTGCAGCGAAGTCGGCCCACGCGGTCCACATCCACGTCACGAATTCGGCGGCTTCTGCCCCGGGACTGCGCGCAGCACGCTCGGTCGCGATCCGCGCTTGTGCAGCCTGGTCGATGCCAAATTCCGCCTCGACCTTGGCCCACTCGGCCAGGGTCGTGGCTTGCGCAGGAGTCAGCGCGGTGCCCGTTGCGACCCGTGCCTCGATCGCTTCGACTTTCATCGCGAGCATCGATCGCGAGGCGTAATCCATCGTCCCGGTCGCAGCGGTGATCAAAGCATAGCTCGACCCGATCATCAGCAGCCAGCGCACCGGCAGTCGGCGAAACAGAAACAGCGGCAGCGCGGCCAGCGCGTAGATGTGGAGAATGTCACCCGGCCATAAGAATACGAAGATGTTGACGAAGCCGAACAGCAGCAGCCACAGATTGCGACGGTAATAGCGGTCGGCGACGTCGACTGGGCCGTCGGGCGTCATCGCCCGGCGCGCAAGGATCAGCATACCTGCGCCGAACAGGAACTCGAGCATGCCGCGCTGCGTCCCTTCGAGCAGCACGTCGATGATCGACCACACAATGCGGTCGGCCGTCGTCCAGCCGAGCAGGCGGATGTCGCCGAACAAGCCTTCGGACAGCCCCCCCATGAAGACAATGTTCATGTAGAAGATACCGAGGATCGCGAGGCCGCGCAGCACGTCGAGCACGTCGATGCGGCGGAGCGGAACGACGGCCTCGGCTGCTTCGCTCACTTCTTTGCGATGGTCCGGTCGAGGAAATTCAGGATCGTGCGCCACAGATGAACGCTTACGCCCGGACCCGCTACGCGGTGCGTCTGACCCGGATAAACCATCGTCTCGAACGGCCTTGCGGCACTTTGCAATTTCGCCATCAGCGCGGTCGAATTTTCGAACACGACATTGTCGTCAGCCATGCCGTGGATCAGCAGCAGCGGGTCCGCCATCTTGTCCGCCGCCGTCAGGGCATCCGCCTTGGCATAGACGCCACCGCGCTCTTGCGGTTGGCCGAGGTAACGTTCGGTATAATGCGTGTCGTACAACCCCCATTTCGTGACCGGGGCGCCCGACACGCCTGCGGCAAAAATGCCCGGCGCGGCCTGGAGCAGCTTCAACGTCATGTAACCCCCATACGACCAGCCATAGACGGTGACGCGCGCGGAATCGGCCCAAGGCTGGGTCTTCAGCCACGCGACGCCCTGCAGCTGATCGGCCACTTCGACGCCCCCCATCGCACGGTGGATCGGCGACTGGAACGCCGTGCCGCGATCGGGCGTGCCGCGCCCGTCGACTGAAAACACCGCCCAGCCCTGCTGGACGAGATATTGGTGCAACGCCCCGCCACCCCAGT
>JAYTAR010000348.1:0-3348 GCA_043737455.1 Sphingomonadales bacterium
CCGCGCGTTCGTACCAGCCGTGCGAACCACAAGAAACGATCGAGGCGGAGAGTGTGGGTCAGCGGCGCTGGTCAAAGCAGCATGGATGCCCCGCGAGGACTCGAACCTCGATAAACGGAATCAGAATCCGGTATCTTACCATTAGATGACGGGGCAGTGCCAGGTGGCGGGGTGCCATCGGCCCCGCTGAAAGTCAATTCCGCCCGTGACCTTGCCCGTCGTGAGCGGGACCTGTACACCGACCGGCAAGTGCCGTCGGTCAGTCCGCCGTTCGGTGAACGGGCAGAACGATGGCGGATCGCGACGATCCCGGCGGTGTGACGGAGGCACGGGTGGCGTGCGCGATCCATCCGCGCGCGACGAACGCGCGACGTACCTATGCCGCGCTCGACCTTGGCACCAACAATTGCCGCCTGCTGATTGCACGGCCCGCGGGCGACGCGTTCGTCATCGTCGACGCCTTTTCACGGATCGTGCGGCTGGGCGAGGGGCTGTCGGCGTCGGGACGGCTGAGCGAGGCGGCGATCGACCGCGCGCTCGCGGCACTCACCATCTGCGCCGACAAGCTTGTGCGCCGCGGCGTGCATCTGTCACGCGCGGTCGCGACCGAGGCGTGCCGTCAGGCGGTGAACGGCCCCGCCTTCGTCGAGCGGGTCTACCGCGAGACGGGCATCGTGCTCGACATCATCGCCCCTGGGGAAGAAGCGCGGCTCGCGGTCGCGGGGTGCCAGGCGCTGCTCGAGCCGGGCGACGGCGACGCGCTGATCTTCGATATCGGTGGCGGGTCGACCGAACTCGTCCGGCTCGAGGCGCGCGGCGACACCGCCGCGGTCCACGATCTGCACGTCCGCGACTGGATCAGCATCCCCTGGGGGGTCGTGTCACTCGCCGAGAGCGAACCGCTTTGTGATGGCGATGCCGCCGCGCACCTTGCCGCTTATGAGCGCATGCGCGCGCGCGTCGTCGCGGCGCTGGCGGGCTTCAGCCCCCAAGCGAACGGACCGTTGCGGCTGCTGGGCACCAGCGGAACGGTCACGACGCTGGCCAGCGTCTGGTTGAAGCTGCCGAGCTATGAACGACGCGCGGTCGACGGCGTCCATGTTCCGGTCACCGAGATGCGCGCGATCGGACGCTGGCTGGCCGCCATGTCGGTTGCGGAGCGGTCGCGGGTGCCCTGCATCGGCAGCGAACGCGCCGATCTCGTCGTCGCGGGCTGCGCGATCCTTGAGGCGATCTTCGATCTCTGGCCGGCAGCCCGCGTCGGCGTCGCCGACCGTGGCATTCGCGAGGGCATCCTGCGCTCGCTGATGCGCCTCAGCGCGTGAGCGCGGCAATCAAACTCGCGCGCGTGAGCGCCGACGCATGAGCCGTGGGGGACATGGGGGGCGTACGCGCGTCAAGACCGCGCGGGGGCGCACCGCGCAATCGGTGCGTTGGCTCGAGCGCCAGCTGAACGACCCTTATGTCAAGCGCGCGCATGCCGAAGGGTATCGCAGCCGGTCCGCGTACAAGTTGATCGAACTCGACGAACGCTTCGCCTTCATCAAGCGGGCGCGGCACGTGGTCGACCTGGGCGTCGCACCTGGCGGCTGGGCGCAGGTCGTGCGGCGAACGAATGCCAAGGCGCGCGTCGTCGGCATCGACCTTTTACCGGTTGATCCGATCGAGGGTGTCGCGCTCATCCAGTGCGACTTCATGGACGATGCCGCACCCGATCGGCTGATCGAGGCGCTGGGCGGCACGCCCGATCTTGTCTTGTCCGACATGGCGGCCAACACCGTCGGCCATCCGCAAACCGACGCCCTGCGAACGATGGCGCTGGTCGAGGCTGCAACCGACTTCGCTTGCCAAGTGCTCCAGCCCGGCGGGGCCTTTGTCGCAAAGGTTTTCGCAGGGGGTGCCGACAGCGCGCTGGTCGGCATTCTGAAGCGGCACTTCACGACGGTCAAACACGCCAAGCCGCCCGCGAGCCGCAAGGGATCGACCGAATGGTACGTCGTCGCGCAGGGGTTCAAGGGGCGGGAGGCGAGCTGAGCGCAGTCTGATTAAATCGGGGGCTCTTCGTCGAGCGAAGCGAGAAAATTGCCTACACGGACAGACGTCTCGCTTGCGCTCGACACAGCCCCTCGCTTCGCTCGGGGAAGGAAATCTGGTGGAACTGTTAGCGCGAAGCCAATTGCTGGCGGCCCGTGACGATGGCGTTTAACCGCGACCTGAAGGCAGCGAGGTCGTCGCCCTGCAACAAGGGCTGAGATTGGAAACTGACACTTGATGGGCTCACCGGTACGCCGCTGCGATAGACTTCGAAATGGAGATGCGCGCCGCTGGATAGCCCGGTCGAGCCGACATAGCCGATCACTTGACCACGGGCGACGCGTGCCCCAGCCGCGACCGCGACCGAACTCATGTGTGCATAGCCGGTACCGAGCCCGCCTGCATGTCCGAGCTTGACCATGTTGCCGTGCCCGCCGTGCCAGCCGGCAAAGGCCACGACACCGTCGGTCACCGCACGGATCGGTGTCCCATAAGGCACCCCGTAATCGATACCCTGATGCATGCGTTCAAAGCCGAGCAGCGGATGCCTGCGCATGCCATAGCCGCTCGTCACGCGCGCGCCAGCCACGGGCATGACGAAGCCCCCACGCGACTGGCTGACGCCCGCCGAGTCGAACCAGTCGGTTTGCCCGTCGATCGTCCATTCGATCATGCGCGTCATGCGCTCGCCACGCGCGAGGCCGACGAACAGCAGCTTGCCGTACCGGACCTCGCCGGTGGCCGCGCGCTGTTGCTCGACGACCATCGAGAAGCGGTCGCCGGCTTCGATATTGTCCATCGATACTTTGGGCGCGAGCGCACGAATATAAGCTTCTACCGCCTTGGGCGGGGCCCCCGCCGCGCGCGCCGCGGCATAGAGGCTGTCGCCGACCTGTCCCTCGACGTGCAGCGGGCTTGCGTCGACCGCGATCGGCGTGCGCCGCATCGCGAGCGCGCCGCCGACGCGGTCGAAGGCGACGCGCATATCGAACCGCGCGCGTAACGCCAGCGCCTGCAAGGGTCGCGCCTCGGTCCGCGTGCCACGGCGGCCGAGCGTGATTGCAAGCATGGTGCCCGCGGGGATGGCGTCGGGATCGACGACATCGGCGATCATCGCCGCGACGCGGCCCGCTTCGCCACCGGCCACGCCAGCACGTTCCAGCGCGCGCGCCAAGCCGTCGCCCTGGCCAAGCGTCGCGGTAAGGTCGATCTGCGGACGCTCGGGCGTGTCGAGCAGCGGCTGAACGGCATCGGTCGCGGCCATGCGCTTGCCGCTGTCGGCGCCCCAAGCGAGCGGCGCGATCGATTGTGCAC
>JAYTAR010000349.1:0-8199 GCA_043737455.1 Sphingomonadales bacterium
GGCGGCGTGCCGCGGGCCGAAGCGGCGGGCGCGATCGCGCAGGTCGCGTTCCTCGAGGCGCAAGTGGTGCAGCGACGGCGCGTCGTGGCCGGAGCGGGGGTGGGTTACGGGCGCACCTTCGTCGCGACGCGCGACACCGACATCGCGGTGCTCAACATCGGTTATGCCGACGGCTATCTGCGCAGTTTCGGCAACGGCCACGGTACCTGCGGCGCGGGCGTGTTCCCGGTCGTGGGCCGCGTGTCGATGGACCTGCTCGCAATCGACGTGACCGGCGCCGACGTGGGCGAGGGCGACTGGGTCAGCGTCGATTACGACCTGCCGAGCGCGGCGGCGGCGTCGGGGCTGTCGCAGTACGAGCTGCTGACGGGGCTGGGGTGGCGGTTCACGCGCTGACACGAAAAAAGGAGCGCCCTTTCAGGCGCTCCCAACTTTCGTCGCTCAAGCTGCGATCAGAACTTGGCCGTAGCACCAATGAACATGAACCGTCCACGATTGTCATAGATCGCCGAGCCCGCGCCGACGCCCGTCAGCCCAAACGGGGGCTTACGGTCACCGACGTTGTTGATCCCGCCGTATAGATTCAGCTTGTTGTTCAACTCATAAGAAACGCGAATGTCGCTATATGTCGTGATCGGATACTTGATTACTTCGGCATAGTCGGTGTTCTGTGGCGGTTGGCCGTTGACGCCATTGTAATCTTCGAATGTGTTCAAGAACATACCCGACAGCCAGCGGAGCGTGTAGCCCACACTGAACTTGCCAAACTTTACGTCAGTGCTGAGGTTGAATGCGTCGCGCGGATCGCCCAACTCCTCGACAATCACGTTTTCGAAGCTCGGGTCGGCCGGGTTGGTGAAGTTGCTCCGCTGATAGACGTGCGTGTAAATGCCGCGCGCCGTGATCGTGCCCCAGTCAAAGGTGCGGTTGTAAGCAACGTTGACGTCGAGACCGCGCGCACGCAGTTTCGCGAAGTTGGCCGTCGTCTGCAGAAGTGACCCTTCGAGAACACGGAACGGAATTTCGCCACGTGGTCCACCATTGGCACCAGCGCGCTGGAAAAAACCGCAGAACGGGTTGGTTAAGGTCGCCGAATCGTAGCACAGGTTGAGGATGTTCTGTGCGCTGATCGAGTTGATCGTGTCGGTGACCTGAATGTTGTAATAATCGGCCGAGATCGAAAGACCTGGTACGAAGCGCGGTGTGATGACTGCACCCAGAGTTATCGATCGTGACTTTTCCTGCTTCAGCTTAGGGTTGCCGCCACTCAAAATCTCGAGCGACGAGGTGTAGACGAAGTCGAAGTTCGCCGGACGCCCCGCAGCGGCGCAATTGGCTGCACGGGTCGCCGAGCCTGTCGCGATGTTGCGCGCGGCGCAGGGATCGTTCGGCGCTGCCGCAAAATTCTGGCTTGAAGGCGAGAAGAGTTCGCCGAGATAAGGAGCACGGACCGACTCTGCGTAACTTCCCCGGAACCGGATATCGCGGATCGGTGCGTAGTCGACACCGGCGTTATACGCATAGACGGTGCCGATCGAGCCGGCGTAGCGCGCGACCCGACCCGAGCCGCTGAACGTCAGCTCATGAATGAGCGGAATGTCACGAAGCAACGGAACGCGAATTTCGGCAAACGCTTCCCGCACGGTGAACTTAGGCGCGCGGAAGCTCGGGATGGCATTGTAAAAGGCATAGCCCGCCTGCGTAAAGGGATCGAGATCGTAGCGAAGCGATTCGCGACGATACTCAGCACCAAAAGCGAAGCCGATCGGACCACCTGGCAGCTCGAACAGCTGGCTAAGATCACCCGATACGAAGCCGGTGACCTGGAGCTGGGTTGCCCGTCCACTCGCCGTGGTCGGCGTTAACAGATAATTACGAGCGGCTTGCGAAACCGACCCCTGCCCAAACGGATTCAAGGGAACGCACGCGGCGATGTCACGCGCCAATTGCGCCGGATTGCCCGCGCGATCGGTTCCCGCATAGTTGGGATCGACTTGCGAACGGCAAACAATCTGACCAGCAGCGTTGCGAACCGTGTCGTTAGCAAGCACAAACCGCTGACGATTCAGGTTGCTGCTGATAACGTTGTTTTCCTTATGCTCGCCATAATTGACGGCAAGCTCGTAACGCCAATCGTCGTTGAACAGGCCACGGATACCGCCAACGAAGCGATACGTGTCACGACGAAGACGTTCGTCGCGCGTGCCGAGATCGACGTAGTTACGCCGAAGTGCGAAGCGGAAACTGCCATCGTTGATCTGCGCCAGCGTGACCGCCTGATTTGCCGCCGTCAGCGTCGCTCCGGTGTTGGCGTTGATACCACCAGTTGTCGCAGCGATTGCCTGCGCCGCAATTGTCGCCCGCGCTGCAGCTGACAAATAGGGATTGTCGAGCCGGATGCCTTCGCGGTTAACCGGCCCGTTTGCACCGGTCAGCACGAACGAACGATCGTTGATCCCGGGCACGGTTATGCCGTCGGCCAGCGTTTGGCCCTGCGAGAAGAACGGTCCGCTCTGTGAACCGAATGACGTCGTGCGCACGAAACGCGCTTCGAAGAACGGCTCGAGCGCCGGGGAAATCTCGAAATGGCCGATCACGTTGACGCCTAGCCGCGTCACATCGGGCGAGAGTGCGACGAGATTGTCCTCGCGCGACGACGACCCGTTGCCGCCGATGAACGAACCATTCGGCCCAAGTCCGACGCGAAGGCCGGTTTGCGGGACGAGCGTACCGTCAGGCTGGAACAAGGACGCGCACGTGAACGCGGCCCCCGTTGAGTCAAGCCCACACGGCCCGCTCGCGGGTGACCGAATTCCCAACTGGCCGCCAAGTGAAATCGTCGTCGATCGAATGTCTCGGAAAAACAGGCGATCGGAAATACCGTCAGATCCGTTCACCGAACCCGCGGGGTCGGTATCAACGATGACAAATCCGTTGTTTTGGCGCAGATTTGGTCGGCCTGAAGCGTAATAATCGTCCTGGTGCGAGTATTCGACGTTGATGGCGACATTGCCACGGCCGTCAGCAAAATTACGTCCGGCGACAGCTGATAGATACTGATTGCCGGCATCGCCATACTTGCTGATGCCTGCCTGTCCCCGCACCTGGATGCCATCATAATTGCGCTTGAGGATGAAGTTGACGACGCCCGAGATCGCGTCCGAACCATAGACTGCCGATGTGCCGCCGGTCAGAATCTCGACACGCTCGATCAGATCGGTCGGAAAGGTATTCACGTCAGGCGCATTGCCGTTGTTGATGATTTCCGCCGACGGGTTGCGGCGCCCGTTGACCAAGACCAGCGTCCGCGCGGTTCCCAGGCCGCGGAGGTCGAGCAGGTTCAACCCGCGCACGCCCAAACCGCTAGTCGAGTTCTGCAAGCTGACGGTGCTGCGCAGCTGCGGCAGATCATTGAGCACGTCACCGACCGAGACGCGACCTGCGGCGATGATGTCCTGCGGCGTCACCGTCGTAATCGGCGCGGTCGATTCGTCGTTCGGACGCACGATGCGCGACCCGGTAACGACGATCGCGTCGGCCTCGGCCTCGGGTTCAACGGCCGGCGCAGCAGCAGGCGTCGGCGTTGTCTGCGCCGCAGCCGGCGTGAAAGCGATCAGGGCGAGAGCGGATACGGTGGTCGCGGCCAACAGGCGAGTAAGCTTCATGACATATCCCTTGCATGGCGCACGGCTGGTGCACCCGATATACCTCGCGCAATGACAAAGCAGTCGGCAATTGAGCAAGCGCGATAACGCAGTCATTCACTTGCCGTTCACGAATTAGGCGCCGCCGTAGCAAATTTGCAACAGTCGTTACGTCAGCGTTCCACCGCCATCGCGATGCCCATGCCGCCGCCGATGCACAGCGTCGCCAGACCCTTGTGCGCGCTGCGTTTGCTCATCTCGTGGAGCAAGGTTACCAGCACGCGGGCACCCGATGCACCGATCGGATGGCCGATCGCGATTGCGCCACCGTTGACGTTGACGCGTGCCGGGTCCCAGCCGAGCTCCTTGCCGACCGCGAGCGCCTGCGCCGCAAAGGCTTCGTTCGCCTCGATCAGGTCGAGATCGGCAAGGCTCCACCCGGCGCGTTCGAGCGCACGGCGCGTGGCGGGAACGGGACCGATGCCCATGATCGACGGATCGACCCCCGCGGTCGCCCAGCCCGCGATGCGTGCAAGCACCGGCGCGCCGCGCCGCGCGGCCTCGTCGGCGGACATCAGGACGAGCGCTGCGGCACCATCATTGATGCCGCTCGCATTCGCGGCAGTGACCGTGCCGCCCTTCTTGAACGCCGGTTTCAGCGTGCCGAGCGACTCCAACGTCACGCCGTCGCGAACATATTCATCGGCTGTGACGATGGTATCGCCCTTGCGCCCTTTTATCGTGACCGGCGCGATCTCGTCGGCAAAGCGGCCGCCGGCGCGCGCGGCGCTCGCCTTGTTTTGCGATGCGGCGGCGAAAATGTCCTGCGCCTCGCGACTAATCTGATGCGCCTCGGCAAGGTTTTCGGCGGTCATCCCCATGTGGTATCCGTTAAAGACATCGGTCAGCCCGTCGCGCAGCATCGTATCGACCAGCTCGAGCGACCCCATCTTCGTGCCGCCGCGCAGCGCTTGCGCATGCGTGCTGAGCGACATCGATTCCTGCCCACCCGCGACGACGATCGCGGCATCGCCGGCCATGATCGCTTGCATGCCTAGGGCAACCGCGCGCAGACCCGAGCCGCAAACCTGGCTGACACCCATCGCGGGCACTTCCTTGGGAATGCCTGCCGCCATCGCGGCCTGGCGTGCGGGATTCTGGCCCTGCGCCGCGGTCAGCACCTGCCCAAGGATCACGTCGGAAACTTCGGCCGGATCGACCCCCGCGTCGGCAAGCGCGGCGACGATCGCGGTACGGCCCAGCTCGTGCGCGGGCACGGTGGCGAACGCCCCTAGAAAACTGCCCACGGGCGTGCGGCGCGCGGCGGTAATGACGATCCCGGTCATGGCGATGCTCCTTCAGTCGGGTGTCTCTAGGCCGCGTGTTGCACTGCGGCAACGCCCGGTGCTACGTCCCGTGCTTTGCGGACGGATTACCAGCATGGCCAAATTACCGTTGATCGGGGAGGATGGCGAACATCTGCCCGTGATCGTGAAGAAATACGCAAACCGGCGGCTCTATAATACCGAGACGTCGAGCTACATCACGCTCGAACATCTTGCGGCGCTGACGCGCGACGGGCGCGAATTCAAAGTGCTCGACGCCAAGACCGACGAAGACATCACGCATTCGGTGCTCACGCAGATCATCATGGACGAGGAAGGGAAGGGGGCGACGATGCTGCCGCCCGCATTCCTGCGCCAGCTGATCGCGATGTACGGCAATTCGATGCAGGCGATGGTACCGCAATATCTGGAAGCGTCGATGGACGCGTTCCGCCGCAACCATGCCCAATTTCAGGATGCGCTGCAGGGTGCCTTCACCAGTGGTCCGTTCGCCGAGATCGCCAAGCGGAACCTGGCGATGTTCGAAGCCGCGACCGGCGCGTTCGTGCCTGGTAAGGCCAAGGCGGGCGATGCGGCAGTGGAGGAGATCGCTTCGCTAAAGGCGCAGATCGCGGCACTGCAGGCCAAGGTCGATCGACTGAATTAAGTCGTCGCCGCGATCGTCGTCAGGCGACTTCGGCCAAACTGACTTCCTCCGGATCGCGCAGCACATAGCCGCGTCCCCATACGGTCTCGATGTAATTATCACCGCTACACGCGAGCGCGAGCTTCTTGCGCAGCTTGCAGATGAAGACGTCGATGATCTTCAACTCGGGCTCGTCCATTCCGCCGTATAGGTGGTTGAGGAACATTTCCTTGGTCAGCGTCGTGCCCTTGCGCAGCGAGAGCAGCTCGAGCATCGCATATTCCTTGCCGGTCAGATGCACGCGCGCCGTGTCGACCTCGACCGTCTTCGCGTCGAGGTTGACTGCAAGCTTGCCGGTGCGGATGACCGACTGGCTGTGCCCCTTCGACCGGCGTACGACGGCGTGGATACGCGCGACGAGCTCGTCACGGTGGAACGGCTTGGTCACGTAATCGTCGGCGCCAAAGCCAAAGCTGCGCACCTTTGAATCCATCTCGCTGATCCCCGACAGGATCAACACCGGCGTCTGCACCTTGGCGACGCGGAGTTTCTTTAGCACGTCATAGCCGTGCATGTCGGGCAGGTTCAGGTCGAGCAGGATGATGTCGTAGTCATAGAGCTTGCCGAGATCGAGGCCTTCCTCGCCCAGGTCGGTGCCATAGACGTTGAACCCTTCGGAGTTCAGCATCAATTCGATTGCCTTTGCCGTGGTCGGCTCGTCTTCGATCAGCAACACCCGCATGGTCGACGCCCCTTATCTCTACCCGGCCCGCGCGACTGTCGCCAACTGGCGCGTCGTGCACGGCTCCATTACCCAATACGTGATGAAGGGAAAAGGTTAATTCGGGATTAAGCAGCAGAAACGCGCGAGTCGCACCCGTCGGGCCGCGCCATGCCGAGAGTTGCTGCTTGCTGGCCAAGCCGAACGGTGCGCAGGCAAAGCGCATGACCGAACCTGTCTTTGCAGTTGCAACCCGCGCCGAAGCTTTGCGTCGGCTTGCCGATTTCGTTCCGCGCGCTGGGCGCCACTATGCCGAGGGCCGAAATGCCGACCATGGTCCGCAAGCGCGGTCGAACGTCTCGCAATTGTCACCATATCTGCGGTATCGACTGCTGACCGAGTATGAGATCATCGCTGCGGTGCTCGCGCGTCATTCGGGCCAGTCTTGCGAAAAATTCGTGCAGGAAGTGCTGTGGCGCACTTATTGGAAAGGGTGGCTGGAAATGCGGCCCGAGGTCTGGGCGCGCTTCATCGCCGACCGCGATGTCGTGCCAGCAAGCGGCCTCGCCAAGGCGATCGTGCAAGCCGAGAGCGGTTCGACCGGCATCGAGGGCTTCGACGATTGGGCGCGTGAGCTGGTCGAGACGGGTTACCTCCATAACCATGCCCGCATGTGGTTCGCCTCGATCTGGATTTTCACCCTGCGGCTGCCGTGGGCGCACGGTGCGGACTTCTTCCTTCGTCACCTGATCGACGCTGACCCGGCATCGAACACGCTGTCGTGGCGCTGGGTCGCGGGGCTCCAGACCGTCGGCAAGACCTATCTGGCGACCGCCGACAATATCGGACGGTTCACCGGCGGGCGGTTCGTGCCGAAGGGTCTGGCAAGCCAAGCCGTGGCCTTGACCGAAGCACCATTGCCAAAGGCTGCGCCGATCGCGCCGCTGGTGTCCTCCGATCCGCGAACGCCCGCGCTGTTGCTGGTGACCGGCGAAGATCTGAACGCCGAAACCGTCGTCGCCAAGGGTGCGGCGATCACCGCGGTCCTGAGCACGGCAAGCGCACCCGGCTGGCCATGGGGTGACAAAGCGCGTGGCTTCGTCGCGGCGGCAACCGATGATGCCCGCGAGCGGGCGGGTCGTCATTTCAGGTGCCAGACGACGGCTGCAGACGCGGTCGATGCGGCGACGGTCATCGCCGCGGCGCGCGCGGCAAAGGCGCGTGTCGTGGTGACGCCCTATGCTGCGGTCGGGCCGGTCGCCGATGCACTTGCCGCCATCGCTCCCGATCTCGCTTCGGAAGGGCTTCCGCTGATGCGTATCCGCCGCGAATGGGACGATCGTTTCTGGCCGCACGCCGCCAAGGGGTTCTTCCCGTTCCGCGAGCGCATTGGCGCGGTCCTGGCCGAGCAGGGCTTGCGCTTCTAATCGTGCATGGCGACTTGTCGACGCATGGAAAACGAACCGCACAGCATCGACGTCCGACGCTTCGCGACGCTCGGCGCGGCCAACCACGGCTGGCTCGACGCGCGACACCATTTCTCGTTCGCCGACTATCACGATCCTGCGCGAATGGGATGGGGCAGCATCCGCGTCTGGAACGACGACGCCATCGCTCCGCGCAGCGGCTTTCCCCCGCACGCGCACAGCGACATGGAGATCGTGACCTACGTCCGCTCGGGCGCGATCACCCACGAGGATTCGATGGGCAACAAGGGCCGCACCGAAGGCGGTGACGTACAGGTGATGAGCGCGGCGGCGGGAGTACGCCACGCGGAATATAATCGCGAGGACGTGGCGACGACGCTGTTTCAGATTTGGATCGAACCCAATGTGCACGGCGGCGAGCCGTCATGGGGCGCAG
>JAYTAR010000350.1:0-20130 GCA_043737455.1 Sphingomonadales bacterium
CTCGTCAAAAGCGCGGAGGCGCTGCAGGCGTTCGAGAAGGTTGACACCCTGTTGATCGACAAGACCGGCACGCTCACCGAAGGCAAGCCGAAGCTCGTCGCGATCGAGACGTTTGGCGGGATTGCCGAGGACGATTTGCTGGCGCTCGCAGCGACGGTCGAAGCGCGCTCCGAACACCCGCTGGCGCACGCCATCGTGACAGCGGCCAAGGAGCGAAAGCTGACGCTCGCCGAGCCCGAAGATTTCGAAGTTCAGGTTGGGGCGGGGATTAGCGCGCGTGTCGGCGGTCGCACCGTCGTGATCGGCAATGCTGCACAGTTTGACCGAATCGGCGTCGATACAAAGCCGCTGTCGCATGCTGCCGAGGCGCATCGTCGGGGCGGCGCAGGTGTCATGCTGATCGCTGTCGATGGTGCGCTCGCCGGACTGATCGCGGTTGCCGATCCGATCCGCGCCAACGCCCGCGAAGCGATCGAGGCGCTGCGCAAACAGGGGCTGCGCGTCATCATGCTGACCGGCGACAACCCGACCACGGCGCAGGTCGTGGCCGATGCGGTCGGCGGTCTCGACGGTGTCCACGCCGAACTTAAACCCGAAGATAAGGCCCGCATCATCGGTGAGCTGAAGGTGCAAGGGGCCAAGGTCGCGATGGCGGGCGACGGCATCAACGATGCGCCCGCGCTTGCCGCCGCCGATGTCGGACTGGCGATGGGTACGGGCACCGACGTCGCGATCGAAAGTGCGGGAATAACGCTAACGAAAGGCGACCTCGCAGCAGTCGTCCGGGCCCGTGCGCTCGCGAAGGCAACGATGGCGAACATCCGGCAAAACCTGTTCTTCTCGTTCCTCTTCAACGGCGTCGGCGTGCCGGTAGCGGCAGGTGTTCTCTATCCGGTGACAGGTTTGCTTATGTCACCGATGTTCGCAGGCGCCGCTATGGCGCTGTCGTCGTTTACCGTCGTGGCGAACGCCCTCCGACTCAATCGCGTCAAACTGTAACGGGCTGAATGCGCGTGCTAATTTTAAAGCCGGTCAGAAAACGCAAGCATTCCTCGTTTGCCATTACCTCGAAACGAGGTCTCTCGACGACCAATGAATGTGCGAGATGCGCCATTCGCCCGCGACCTTACGAAGCAGCATCGTTTCGACCGAGCGGCTGTTGATTGCGCGCCCGCGATAGTTTCCGGCGACGGTTTCGACGCTCATAACCCAACTAGCGTCGCCTGCTCCGCCGTGAGAGCGATTGACGATGGTGCGCCGAACGGCGGCGCTGTAAGCGGCATCGGCGGCAAGATGGTGGCTGGCATATTCGGCTCGGCTGCGCTCGACGCCGCCGGACTCGAAGATCAGCACATCCTCGGCGAGGAGATCCAGCGCGGCGCGCGTGTTACCGCTGGCCAAGGCCGCGTGGAAAGCTTCGACAGTCGCAACGGGCGTGACGGCAGCGGTAATGGTCGTCAAGGTGGGCGAAGGCTTCGTGGCGGGCAGTCGCTGCGACCCGGTATGAGCGCAGCGGTAGAGCGATGTCTGCTAGGGCGACGACCGCAACTTGCATTGCGTGCCGGTACGTCAGCACGATTTGATAGGCTCGTGTCATTCTTGTCTCCTAACGACCGCATCGACGAGCAAGCTATTCTATCATCATCGGCGACAACATCCCAAGGATCGCTACTATTCCGATGACGACTATCCCCAGCGTCAGCTCGATTGCCAAGCTGCGGCGAAGAGAGGCCAGCGTAGAACCGTCGCTCTGTTCGGCGCTCACGTTCGTCCCGACGCTGCGTCGGCTGACCCAGGCGTTGTGCGCGCCAAAAGCAAGCATGCCACCGACGATCGCGATCTTGGCAGCAAGCAAATGGCCGTAGGTGGTCGTCAATGTGGCCGCGCTGTTTCCTAGATCGAAGATCAGTTGCGCATTGAGGAGACCGGTGATCGACACGGTGGCTACCAACGCAACCCCAAGCGGCGCGAAGCGGTGCATGGCGGTGAGCAGTGGCAGTGCGGACAAGCGTCCGGGCTCGCGGTGCGCGATGACCGTTAGGTGCACGAACCAGCCAATCGCGCCGAGCCACAGGCCGGCCGCGAGCAAGTGTAAACCATTGCCGATTCTGTGAACCAAGCCGAGCGCGCCCTCGGTTGCAGCTGCGTGACCGCTCCAGCCCAGCGTCAAAAGCGCTGCCGCGAAGCAGAGGGCGGCTGTCGACAAGCCTGCTTTGCGCCCGATGATAACCGCGACGAGCCCTGCAACGAGCAACGCCGTGCGCGCCAGGAACGCCCAGCCCATGTCGGTGCTCAAGGTCATCGCCTCGATCATGGACCAGTCGAGCGTCGTCAGTGGCTGACCCATCATCGCCGCGATCGACGCGAGCATCAGCCCGACCGATACGATCGGTCCGAGCCCGGCCGCGCCGATCGCAGCGGTTCTTCCGCTTTCCGCAGGCAGCCAGCCCGCAGCACGCAATCCGACGACGCGAAACCCGGCCCACCCGAACAGCCCCAAGAGAAATGCGTATTGCAGAAAGCGCAATGCTGGCTGTAGCCAATCCTCCACGAACGTTTCAGCTCGCGACGAAGTTGACAATGCCCTTCATCCGGTGGCCGTCGGCGCCGGCGGACTGCCACCGCACTTCATAGGTACCCGCGCGCAAAGGCTGACGCAGCGAGAGCGTCATCGTCTTGTTGCCATTGCTCCACGCGGTCGTGAAATTGCGGATAATCATCGGGCTGTGGTTCGCCATGCCCGGCATCGCAGTCATCACGATGCTGGCGGCGGCGGTCGGCGGAAGCAGGCCTTCGCTGAACGTGAGGCTGACGCTGCGTGGTGCTTTGACGGTTGTCCCCTGAGCCGGGGTCGAAGCGACGACCTTGGTATGAGCGAGCGCAGACGTGGGCACTGTGAGCGGCGCTGCAAGCATAGCCATAGCAGCGAGAGTGGACGTGTGCTTCATGATACTGTCCTCTACTTCAAAACCAAAACCGAATGCCGACGACGTAGTTGGTGACGCTTGGATCCTCACCCGAGGCGCGTGCATAGGTCGCACTGCGCCCGATCTTAAAACTCTGTTCGATCCCGATATAGGGCGCGAACTCGCGGACGATCTCGTAGCGCAGGCGGACGCCGACCTCGACCTTGTCGATGCCGGCGCCGATGCCGAGGCGCGGAATATCCTGCGCAGAAAGGTTGAGCTCGGCGCGTGGCTGAAGAATCAGACGCTGGGTGATGCGCTGATCGATCTCGGCCTCGACGCGCGCAGTAATGTCGCCGCGGTGCGAGACGAACACCGCCGCATCGACCTCGTACAGATAAGGCGCGAGGCCCTGCACGCCGATGACGCCATAGGTGGTGTTCGGACCCGCTACATCCTGCCGCACG
Source organism: Sphingomonadales bacterium (assembly GCA_043737455.1). Classification (GTDB taxonomy): domain Bacteria; phylum Pseudomonadota; class Alphaproteobacteria; order Sphingomonadales; family Sphingomonadaceae; genus Sphingomonas_O. The sequence goes on from JAYTAR010000350.1 coordinate 3,374, forward strand.
CCGGCCTGAAGATCGAAGAAGGGCGTGATCGCGCGCGAATAGAGCGCCTGGAACTCCACGTCGTCGATGCGCTCGCCGAACGAGCCTTCGCCCTCGCTCTTGAACCAGAACCGGCTGGTCGGAGTGCCGTAATAGCCCTGGAGGTCCCAGAGGTAGCCGTCGCGACCCTTGCGCGCCTGCGTCTCGAAACGGTCGCCCTGAAACCAGAAGACCGGGAAGTCGCCGTGCGTCCGGCGAAGCTCGTCACGCACGCCGCGCATCGCGTCTGCACCCCAGATCGCATCGGCGGCGCGCGGCGGGCCGCTTCCGGCTTCGGGCGGTGGCGGGGTTTCCATATCGGGGCCCGGCGAAGCATTGGCGCTGCCGTCCGTTGTGCCATGATCCATGGTGCTGTGATCCATGCCGTCCATACCCTGAGCAGGGGTCGCTGACGGGACTGCCGGCGGCATGGTGTGACCAGCGCGTGGATCGCTCGCGGGTGGTATCGCTGCCGCCTTGGCGGGCATCGCATGGCCTGCGTGCGGATCGGCCTGCACGGGTGCAGGCTTTGGAGCAGGTGCAGGCTTTCGCGCTGGTTTCGGCGCTGGCGCGGGCTTCGCTACTGGCATAGGCATTGGCATCGCATGCCCCTGATGCTGCGCCATTACCGGCGTCGCGATCAGGGCCACGCCCAGCGCGGCGGTCGACATAAACAGTCGCACGGTCATGCGCCGCCCTTCGGACCCATGACGGTCACGGTCTGCATCATCCCACCATGCATGTGATACATGAGGTGGCAGTGGAAAGCCCAGTCGCCGGGCTCGTTGGCGGTCAGGTCGAAGGTCGCGCTCGCCCCCGGCTGGACGATGGCGACATTCTTGCGCGGCTGACTGGCGGGCGACTGGCCGTTGACCAGCTCGAAGAACATGCCGTGCAGGTGGATGGGGTGCGCCATCATCGTATTGTTGATGAGCTTCACACGCACCCGCTCGTTCCAGGCGAAGCGGATCGGCACGTCGCTGACAGCCGAATACATCCGCCCGTCGAACGACCACATATACCGTTCCATGTTGCCGGTAAGGTGCAGCTCGAGCAGCCGTGAAGGCTCACGCGTATCCTTGTTCGGCTCAAGCGCCGCTAGCATACGGTAATTGAGCACGCGGTGCTTGACGTCGCGCAGGCCGAGCCCGGGATCGCCCGTCTTATCGACCGGCGACATCGATACCATGTCGATGCCCGGCCCGACCTTGACATCGGGCGGGAGCAGCGAGGTGTCGCGCATATTCATGCCGTCCATGCTCATGCCGGCCATTGTGGCACCGCTGGCCGCGCCCTCCGGCGTGCCGTGCCCCATTGCGGCGTGATCGACGGCCGCTGCGCCAGCGTCGGTGGCAGCTGGAGCAGGCTTCGTCATCGACCCATGACCCATGGCGGCGTGGTCCATACCACCCAACCCATGGTCCATGCCCATGTCACCCATCGTCAGCAGCGGCGGATCGCGCAACGCAGGCACGGTCGCGCGCGCGCCGGGGCGGCTTGCCAGCATCGCCAGCGCCATGCCCGAGCAATCCATCGACTCGCCGACGATGGCATAGGCCTCGGCGTTCTTGGGCTCGACGATCACGTCATAAGTCTCGGCGGTGCCGATCTGGAACTCGTCGACCTCGACCGGGCGCACGTTCTGGCCGTCAGCACCGATGATCGTCATCGGCAGCCCGGGAATGCGCACGTTGAAGAAACTCTGCGCCGAGCCGTTGATGACGCGCAGCCGGATGCGCTCGCCCGCGCGGAACAAATATTCGAGCGCCTCGGTCGGCCCGCGCCCGTTCGCGAGGAACGTGTAGATCGGCGCGCCGATGTCGGCGATGTCGGTCGGCGGCATCCGCATCTGCGCCCACATCCGGCGCTCAACGCCTGACAACTTGTAACGGTCGGTCCAGCTCGTCAGCTGACGGCTGAAATAGCCCTCGCCGGTCCGCAGGCGGCTCATGATGAAGTGCGGGTCGAGCGTGGTGAAGTCGCTTAGCAGCAGGACATAGTCGCGGTCGTACTTCACCGGCTCGCCACCCGCCGGATCGATGATCAGCGGGCCGTAATGCCCCTGCTGCTCCTGCAAGCCCGAATGGCTGTGGTACCAATATGTGCCTGCCTGACGCACCGGAAAGTCGTAGGTGAAGGTCTTGTCGGGCTTGATGCCCGGAAAGCTGATGCCAGGAACGCCGTCCATCTGGAACGGCACGAGCAAGCCGTGCCAGTGGATCGACGTGTCCTCACGCAGGTGATTGGCGACGTTAAAGCGGACGTTTTGCCCTTCGCGCAACCGGATCAGCGGGCCAGGCACGCTGCCGTTCACTGCCCGCCCGATGCTGCGCCGACCCTCGATGATGCGAAGCCCGTCGCGCACTGCGAGGTCGATAACCTCGCCACGCACTTCATCAAAGCCAGCGCGAATGGTGGCGGCACCACGACGGGACACGCCATGTCCGCCGCTATGCCCACCGATGCTATGCCCCTGCGCCCAAGCCGGCATCGCGCCGAATGCCGAAGCCGCGCCGAGTCCGGCGAGAAGGTTGCGTCGTGAAAACGTCGTTTTGCTCATGACGTCCTTTACGCGCGGCGCGCGCGTTTCCCTCTAAATTCCTGAAGATTGTATCGTCTTAATTTTCCGACGCGTTAGCCGTTCATTATGATAAGCTGCGTGGGCATCCATATTGCCGTCGCAACCATCATCGAATTTTCGGTAAGCGGCGCGAAGCCTAGCGGCACGTTGCTGTCGCCGCCAACACAAGCGCATTTGAGTTCGCGCTTGTCGATGTAGACTGCCTGAACACCGACACCGCGCCGATCGTGCCGATGAACAGTGCGACGGGGATCGAAACCCAGTGCAGTGCGACGCTTGCGTGGCTCGCGATCGCCTACAGCATGGGCGGCACGGGGCCATGCCTTATCATTTCAGCATTCGAACCGCTTCGTGAGACTGAGGGATAGGCGTTCGCGGCGCGTATTGGCATCGTGCGGAGGTCGACCATGAAACTTGATGACTATCTCGAACAGTTGAAGGCCGAGCCGATTCCGAATTTGTCGGGCATCGACGGCGTGCAACTTGCGATGCGTGCCCATCTGGAACAGCGGCAGGGGCGCACGATGCTCACGACAGCGGCGGTAGCGGCCCTGATGATCGGCATGGCGGGCAGCCTGCCTGCGCCTGAAGCAGCGTCCGCATCGGTCGTGCCGTTCGGTCCGCCCTCCTCGCTGGTCCCGCTCGTGCAATTGGGACGCGGATGACGGCTCGCCGTATTGCCGTGATCGCCGTGGTCGCGCTGCTCGCTGCGGTTCTCGGCGTTTGGATTGGTCGCGCAGTCCTGCCGCAGCCCACGCACACGGGGGCTGAGCTGCACGCGCTGCTACACGACCGGCTCGACCTCGACGCGGCGCAGGAAACTAAGCTCGATGCGATCGAGAAGGACTTTGCGAATGCGCGCCGGACGCTCGATGCGCAGTTGCGTGCCGACAATGCGCGCATGGCCGAAGCGATTGCCGCCGAGCATGTCTATGGCCCACGTGTCGCCGCTACGGTCGACGCGTCGCACCAATCGATGGGGGCGGTGCAAAAGGCTACGCTTGAGCACGTCTTCGCAATGCGCGCGATCCTGCGTCCCGATCAGGCCGCAAAGTTCGATGCAGCGTTGGACAGGGCTCTGACCACCGAAGCGAAGTGACCCCGATTGACGACGACGCGGCGCTCGTCCGCCGTTGCCTTGCCGGCGAAGGCCCGGCGCAACGGGCACTCGTCGAGCGGCACCGTTCGGCAATCTGGCGACTGGCGCGCAATGCGACCGGCCGTCCCGAGGAGGCGCTCGACATCGTGCAGGAAACGTTCGTGGCCGCGTTCGCAGCGCTTGCACGTTATGACGCATCGCGCCCGTTCGGGGCGTGGCTGACGCGCATCGCGCTCAACAAATGTCGTGACTGGTCGCGGCGGCGAGCGGTGCGGCGGCTGTTTGAATTTGGCATGCCCGAAGGGCTCGAAGCCGTGTCGCCCGATGATGCCGCGTTGCCTGATCGCATTGCGGAGGGCCGCGCTGAGCTTGCAGCCGTGTCGCGCGCGATTGCGGACCTGCCGACCCGACTCAAGGAAGTTCTGTTGCTGCGGGCGGTCGATGGGTTGAGCCAGGCGGAAACTTCCGCGCTTCTCGGCATCAGCGAAAAGGCGGTCGAGACGCGGCTGGCGCGCGCACGCGGAAAATTGTCGACGTTGTGAGGGGAGGTCGCTGCAGCTGCGTATGACACTCCCGCTATACGCTCCAGAGTTGCTTGCGTGATCTATCAGGGGAGCTCGAGCCTGATCTGATGAACAATAGAAACAAGCTCCGTTCAGCTATGGTGCACGGCGCCGACACGAGAATCTTCCTTGGAACTCCAGCAAAGGATAGATGCATGAGGTTCGTATCAATGGCCGCTCTGATCGGAGCAGCGGCGTTCACAATAGCCATACCGTCGATTGCATCAGCCCAGCATGCTCACCCTGACACAGGGTATGACGATCACGAACAGAACCGCGACCGGAGTCACGATCGGCGTCATGACCGGCTCGAGGATCGTCACGATGACAATCATGACGAGTTGAACGAGGTGCATGCCGACGCACATGACCAAGGGCTCACCCGACGCGGGCATCGCCGCCTTCACAGCGAACTACGGAACGAGCATGCGAGGTCGGATTACGACCTCGCGCGGCAGCATCAACGTCAAGATCGGCGAGCGTGGCAGCGTCGATATTACAACCAGCGTTACAATCTATATTACGGGTATTGATCAAGCTAGTATAAGCGCCAGGCCATGTCATTGATCACGGTCTGGCGCATATCAGGCGATAGCTTACGGAACGCTTGGTAGCGGCTTGGGGCTATTCCCTCCGCCATATACCCGCGCCCAAATCTCGCGCAATTTTGGCCGTACTCTCAGGGGCGCGGCGACGGGATCGTCAGGACAAAATCCGCGTGCCGCCCCGCCACAATCGTTCGAGGGGGCCGGCGCCGAGCCGCGGTGCCCATAGCGGCGCGACGGTGAGAATAAGTGCGATCACTGCGAGCGCGACGAGCGTAGCCTCGACGCGGCTCACCGATCCGAGCCAGCCCAGCCCCCAACTGTGGAACACCGCCGCCATCACGACGCTCGCACCGACATAGTTTGTCAGTGACAGACGCCCTGCGGCGGCAAGGCGCGCACTTAGGCCAATTTGGAGCGGTCCCGCGCCGTACACGGCGAACAGCGCCGCGATATAGGCCAAGCCGAGCATGATCGCGAACGGCTGGCTCCACACCAGGGCGGTGGTGCCGACGACCGGGCCGGCAAAGCCGCTCCAGAACGCCGCGATGCACAGCGCGATCATCGGTGGCAGCGCGATTAGCGCCAGTCGGAGCGCGAAACGTCGCAAGCGGGCCTTGTCCCAGTCCCCTCGCAGCAAACCATTGCGCCAACTCCAAACCCCCAGCAGCATCGCCGCCAAGGTTTGCGGGAGAAAGACCAGCAGGATCGTCAGCGGTCCCTGCCACAGGAAAGCGCGCCCGGCGACCCGCTCGCTCAAGCTCTGGCGACCTGCCGCAAGGCCTCGCTCGATCGCGGTCGGCTCGACACCGAACTCGGCTTGCCACATCGCCAGCGCCGCAGGATCGCCCATGCCTTGCTGAACGTCCCACCAATAGCGCACCCAACCCCACATGAACCAACCGAGCCCTCCCAGATGCGCCGCCGCGAGCACACCGACCGCGATCAACAGTCCGCGTTGCGACAGTCGCAGCAGGAGCGGCAGCAGAAGGCCGGTCAGCGCATAAAGCCGCAGGACGTCGCCGTTGTTAAGCAGCACTGCATGCAAATAGCCGATCGTCAGCAGCATTAGCATCCGCGCCAGATGCGCGCGCAATGTCGAGCCGCGCTCGAAGAGGATCGCGACCCCGGCCCCGAACAATATTGCGAAGATCGCGCGAAAGGCGTCTTGCGCCAAGATCGACTCGAGAGCCCAGATGATCAGCGTTTCAGGCCCGGTATAGCCATAGGCCAGCGGGTTGAAATAGGCGGCTGGAGGCATCGATAAATTGTAAACGTTCAAGAGCACGATGCCACAGATGGCAAGCCCGCGCGCGGCGTCGAGGCTATCGATCCGCTCGAGCGCTCGGCCGGCTGGATGCGCGGGTGCGTCTGTGGTCATGTCTCATTCCCACCAATACCGTCGGCAGCTTGGATCGCGACTGTCGATTACCCTACAGGAACTATTGCCAGCTTTCGCTTAGGAGGTTCACCCTTCTGCCCGCGAGAGCACCCGCCGATCGCCGCCGATCTTACTACCCCTCACTCCCACTCGATCGTGCCGGGGGGCTTCGAGGTATAGTCGTACACGACGCGGTTGATGCCCTGCACTTCGTTGACGATGCGCGTCGCCACGCGTGACAGGAAGGCGGTGTCGAAGGGGTAGATGTCGGCGGTCATGCCGTCGACGCTCGTCACCGCACGCAGCGCGCAGACGTTTTCATACGTACGCCCGTCGCCCATGACGCCGACGGTGCGCACGGGCAGCAGCACCGCAAAGGCCTGCCAGATCGCGTCGTACAGGCCCGCGGCGCGGATCTCCTCGAGGTAGATCGCGTCGGCTTTGCGCAGCACGTCGCAGCGCTCGCGCGTCACTTCGCCGGGGATGCGGATCGCGAGGCCGGGGCCGGGGAAGGGGTGACGCCAGACGAGTTGTTCGGGGAGGCCTAACACCTCGCCGACCTTGCGGACTTCGTCCTTGAACAGTTCGCGGAGCGGTTCGACCAGTTCGAAGCCGAGTTCTTCGGGCAGGCCGCCGACGTTGTGGTGGAGCTTGATATTGGCGGCCTGGCCGCTGTGGCCGTGGCCGGACTCGATGACATCGGGATAGAGCGTGCCTTGTGCCAGGAACTTCGCGCCGCCGATCTTGCGCGCCTCGTCCTCGAATACGTCGATAAAGGTCTTGCCGATGAATTTGCGTTTTGCTTCGGGGTCGGTGATGCCCTTTAGCCCGTGGAGAAACAATGTTTCAGCATCGACGTGGATTAGCGGAATGCCGAAATGTTCGCGAAACAGCCCGACCACCTGCGCGCTTTCGCCCTGCCGCATCAACCCGTGGTCGACGTAGACGCAGGTCAGCTGATCGGTGCCCGAACCTTTGAGCGCCTCATGGATCAGCACCGCCGCCACCGCCGAATCGACGCCGCCCGACAGCCCGCAGATGACGCGCGCATCGCCGACCTGCGCGCGGATATCGGCGACCTTGGCGGCACGGTAGCCCGCCATCGTCCAGTCGCCGGTGCAGCCGCAGACGTGGCGCACGAAATTGGCAATCAGCATCGCGCCGTCGGGCGTATGGACGACTTCGGGATGGAATTGGACACCGTAAAAGCGCCGCACCTCGTCGGCGACCACCGCGAACGGAGCCCCTGGCGACGTCGCGACCGGCGCGAAGCCGGTCGGCAGGCGCGTCACCTTGTCGCCGTGGCTCATCCAGACCTGATGGCGATCGCCTTCGCGCCACAAACCGGCGAACAGCGCGGATGCGCGCTCGACATCGACGAACGCGCGCCCGAACTCGCCGCCCTCGCCCGAAACCACGACCTCGCCGCCGAGCTGCGCGCACATCGTCTGCTGGCCATAGCAGATACCCAGGATCGGCACGCCAGCCTCGAAAAACGCTTGGGGTGCGCGCGGGCTTTGCGCCTCGGTCACCGAAGCGGGCCCGCCCGACAGAATGATGCCCGCCGGAGCCATGCGCGCGAACGCGGCTTTGGCGCTGCCGAACGGAGCGATCTCGCAATAGACGCCGGCCTCGCGCACGCGGCGCGCGATGAGCTGGGTAACCTGGCTGCCGAAATCGACGATGAGGATGGATTGCATGGCGGGCGGGTAGGCGCGGGCGCCCTAACTGTCTAGCGATGCTCACCTGCGCGCGGACGCTTTGGGTTGACTTTGGCGTGGGCCATGCGCTGGAGGCGACATGGAAAGATCGGCCAACGAAATCATGCAGGACGCGGTCGTCGCGGCGGTGCTCGATGCGATCGTGGCGTGGAAGGCGGCGGCGGGCGGTCTGTCGAACGTCCTCGCGCGCGATCTGGGCGCGGTTCACCCCAACACGACGTTCGCCGATCTGCCCAAGGAAGTGCAGGCGGCGATCCGCGATGCCACGCGCGCGGCGTTCAACCGGCTGCTGAAGGAAGGCTATGCAGTGGCGAAGGGCGCGCCGCCGCCACGCGGACCGCCGCCACCGCCCACGCTCGCGCCGCGCGGGGCCACCCCGCGCCCGCGCGGTCCAGCCAAGCCACCGGTCGTCGAGACGCGTGGTCGTCCGCGCGGCAAGCCGGGCGCGCGCTGAACCGCCGGGTCAGCGAAGACCGACCGCTTTCAGGACGATCCGTCCCTCGATCGCCGCGAGCACGTCGAGCGCAGATTCAGGCGGGTCGAGCTGCGTCGCGACCCACGTCAGGAAGCCGCGTCCGATCGCCTCGCCGATCATTCGAAACGCCGGATCACCCCGCGCCGCCGCCGCCACGATATCTAGCCACAGCCGCATCGCCGGCCATAGAGCATCGTCGCTGAGGGTAGCGATCAGTGCGCGCTCGAGCTCCGCGCGCGGTAGGCGCTTCGGCGACCGCCTGGCGTCGAGCGCGACTGTCAGCCGCGCCGCGACACAGTCGAGCGCCGCCGCCATCGCCGCGGCCTTGTCCTCGAAATAATAGAGCAGCATCCGATCGCTCAGCCCGGCCGCCTTGGCCAATGGTCGCAGGCTGGCCCCCGCCAACCCCTGTGCGAGCAGATGATCCGCCATCGCCTCGACGATCGCGGCACGGCGGTCATCGCCGCGGGTCACAGCGGCTTTTCGTAGATCGTATAGACCTTGTTGATGCGGCTTTCGATCGTTGCGGCGATCGCGTTCATACCTTGATTATCGTCGAGCACCCACCCGATCTCGCCGCGCGTCGAGCCGAATTTGGTCACGGCGTCGCGGCGGATGAACTCGATCATCATAAAGGCGAGCTGACTGGCGAGCCGCGTCGATTGCAACCGCTTGACGACCCCCATCAACGGCACGCGCATCGTCCGCGCGCGCGGACGCAGCATCCACGCCGCGACGCGCACCCATCCGAACGGCAGCAAGCTTCCCTTCAGCGGCTTCAGCACTTCATTGAGGTCGGGCAGCGTAATCATGAACGCAACCGGCTCGCCCTCGACTTCGGCGACGCGGATGAGGTCTTCGAACACGATGGCCTTCAGCTTCTTGCCGACATAGGCGATCTCGCTCTGCGTCAGGGGCACGAAGCCCCAATTGTCCGACCATGCCTCGTTCAATATGCCCAGGATCAGCCGCGCTTCGGCATCGAATTTCGATTTGTCGACACGGCGGATGACGATCCGGGGATTGCGCTCGCCCGAATCCACGATGCGCTGGACGAGCGGCGGAAACGCCTGCTGGATGTCGAGATCATAAGTAAACAGGCGCTTTGCCGAAGTGTAGCCGACCCCCTCGACCCACGATTGATAGCGCGGATCGTGATGTCCCATCATGACCGTCGGCGGATGATCGTGCCCCTGGGTGAGTAGTCCCGGCTCGTCCCAGATTGACAGCGACAGCGGCGCAAGCACGCGGCGCATCCCCTTGCCGCGCAACCAGTCCTCGGCGGTCGCGATCAGCGCGTGCGCGACGCCTGCGCTCTCGGCTTCGAGCATACCCCAATTGCCCGTGCCCGGCCCCATGCCTTGTGCCGACGGCTGAGCGAGCGCGAGCGCGTCGATGTGCGCGGAGATCCGGCCGGCGATCCGTCCACCGGCTTCGGCGACGAACAGCTGCGCCTCGCCATGTTCGAACCACGGGTTCTTGCCCGGCGTGATCAGCTCGTGAACTTCGGATTTAAGCGGCGCGACCCACGCCGGGTCGTCGGCATAGAGGCGATACGGCAGATCGACGAATGCGCGCCGATCCGCCTTGGTCACGACGGGGCGGATGGTGACGGTCACGGCGGCCCCCTCGCTGTCGGGCAGAACGTCCGTCCGGCGTCGGCGCGACCGTGTCAAGGCGCACGCGGCCAGGCAGTGGGCGTGCCAGTGGTAATGCCACCGTCGTGCCACTATTTTCTGGTCATGGACGTTGGATGCAAATGAACGCTTCGCTCACTTTTGCGCGCACGGATGCGCTTGGCGGCGCGACGCCGCGCGCGCGGATCGCCGACGACGCGGCGATGCTGCGGACCGCCGCAGAGTCGACGCGCGATATCGCTGTGGCGCGGCCCTCGATCTATTGGGCCGATTTGCTCGGCTCGGCGGCGGTTGGTTATCTCACGCTGTTCGGCGCGATGACGCTGCCGCTGGCATGGGCGATCGCGGCAGGGGTGATAGCGGTGCTGGCGCTATACCGCGCGGGCAGCTTCATCCATGAATTGACGCACGTGAAGCATGCGACGCTGACCGGCTTTCGGCTGGGCTGGAACCTGGTCGTCGGGATTCCGCTGCTCGTTCCGTCGTTCCTTTATGAAGGGGTGCACACGCTCCACCACCAGCGCACGCGCTACGGCACGGCGGAGGATCCCGAATATCTGCCGCTTGCGCGGATGAAGCCATGGACGTTGCCGCTGTTCGTCGTCGCCTCGCTGCTCGCGCCGATCGCGCTGTTGGTGCGCTTTGCGATCGTCGCGCCCTTGTCGCTGCTGTCACCGCAACTTCGGGCAGCGGTCGTCGCGCGCTATTCGGCGCTTGCGATCAATCCGGGCTTTCGTCGGCGTGCTGCCGAGGGGGAGTTGCGACGCCAGTGGCGCTGGCAGGAAGTCGGTGCCAGCCTTTGGGCGATCGGCTTGTTGGCGCTGGTCGTATCGGGCGTGCTGCCGTTGCGCGCGTTCTTAATCTTTCTCGTCGTCGCGTCGGGCGTCGCCGTTTTGAACCAGGTGCGCACTTTGGTTGCGCATTTGTGGGAAAATGAAGGTGAGGCGATGAGCGTCACCGCGCAGTATCTCGATTCGGTCAATGTGCCGCCGCCCGCTTATTTGCCGTTTCTATGGGCACCGGTCGGACTGCGCTACCACGCGCTGCATCATTTGTTGCCGAGCCTCCCATATCATTCGCTGGGCGAGGCGCATCGGCGGCTGACGGCGGCGCTCGGCGCGGAGTCGCCTTATCACCGTGCCAGCCATGCCGGGTTGCCGGTGCTGGCAGGTCGATTGCTCGCCAGCACGCTCACGCGGCGCTGATTGACGCCGTCGATCTACTCTTCGGTGCGCACGAGCACGGCTTCGCCGATCAGCAGGAACAACAGAAACGGACCCCAAGCGGCGAGCAAAGGTGGATAGGCGCCGAGGTTGCCCATAGCGAGACCAAGGTTGTCGACGACGAAATAGGCAAACCCCAGCGCCATACCGACAACCGCGCGAACGAACAGCCGTCCCGAACGCGCGAGTCCGAACGCCGCCACCGCCGCCAGCAACGGCATCAGGACGGTCGACAGCGGTCCCGCGATTTTGTGCCACAGATTGGCTTGCAACGACGCGGTCGGGCGCCCGGCGGCGTCGAGGTCGTCGATGATGCCGCGCAGATCGCCAAGCGGCGTACCGAGCGGATCGACCGATGCAAGCGTGAATTGATCGGGGCGCACACCACGCGCGAGCAGGACGGTGCCAAGCTTCGCCACAGTGTTGGTCGCGACATCGAAACGACGCACGTCGGTCACCGCCCATCCATCGCCGACCGGACGTGCGGACGTACCCTCGACAATCGAGGTCAGCGAGCCCGCGTCGCGGCCGTAGATCGAAACGCCCGTCAATCGCGTCGCGGCACCGCGCCCGGTCGTGACCTGCGCATGCAAAAGGTCGTCACCCTGGCGTACCCAGACGTTGGTCTGCCCCTCGCGACCCGTCGGCATCGGGCCGAAATCGACCGCCTGCCATTTGTCGAGCGAGGCGGCCGCGCGCGTCACGATCCGCTCGTTGAACACGAAAGAAAACCCAGCGACAACGAGGCTTGCTGCGATGAACGGGCTCAGCACCTGATGAGCGGAAAGCCCCGCAGCCTTCATCGCGATGACCTCGCTGTTCTGATTGAGCTGCATGAACGCAACGAGCGTGCCGAGCAGCACCGAGAACGGCAGGAAGCGCTGAATGATCTGCGGCATGCGCAGGGCGACGTAGCTCAGCAGCTCAGCCTGACCGTTACCTGGGTATGTGAGAATCTTGTCGGTTTCGCTCAACAGGTCGAGCGCCTGCAAAACGAGCACGAGCAGGATGAGGACGGCGAACGTGCGCGTCAGGAATAGCTTGGCCAGGTACAAAGTCATCGTGCGCGAGGGGAACATGTCGGGCATCAGGCTACCCGTCCGACAAGACCGCGGATCGCCTTGATGGTCTTGCTCGCGATCCGTTCCAACCCGCCGATCGGTTCACCTCCGGGGATAAAGGCAATCGTGTAATACATCCACACGATCAACCCCGCGAACAGCGCGAACGGTACCCACAAGGCGATGAATGGGTCGACGAGCCCCAACCCGCTCACGCCCGCCGCATATTCGCTGACCTTGAAATAAACGACGACCAGGATGATCGACACGAACACCCCAAGCGCCGACGACGACCGCTTGGGCGGCACCGCGAGTGCGACCGCGAGCAGTGGCATCAGCAGCATCATGACGACCTGAACGATGCGGAAGTTGAATTGCGCCCAGCTTTCGTCGCGTGCCGCGGTGCCCGCCGCATCGTCGGTGCCGGTGCGGACCAGCTCGACCAAAGTCTGTTCGCGATCGGCATCGCGTTTGCGGAATGCCTCGATGCGCGGCAGATCGATCGGCAGGTCGTGCGCGCTGAACGCCAGCACGCGCGGCGTACGAAAACTCGGCGCGTCATGCACGAGCTTCCCGTTCTGCAGCCGCAGGATGATGACGTCAGGATCGTCGGTCGACAGGAAGCGGCCCTGCTCGGCAGTGACCGCCAGCGTCTTGCCACCCCCCGAGCGCGCCATCACGAAAATGCCCGACAGCTGCCGGCCCTTGTCGCTCGACCGTTCGATACGCAGCGTCATGTCCTTGCCGAGCCGGTTGAATTCGCCGACCTTGATCGAAGCGCCGAGCGCGCCCGAGCGCAGCTCGAAACGCAGCTCTTCATAGGCGTAGCGCGCGCGTGGCTGGACATAGCCGACGATCGCCAGGTTGACGAACGCCAGCGCGATCGCGAACAGATACGGGATACGCAGCAGCCGAGCATAGCCCAGCCCCACCGCCTGCATCGCGTCGAGTTCGGACGACAGCGCGATCCGGCGGAACGCGAGCAGGACGCCGAGCAGCAGCCCGATCGGTATGCCGAGCGACAGATATTCGGGCAGCAGATTGGCGAGCATCCGCCAAACGACGTTGATCGGCCCGCCTTCCGAAGCGACGAAGTCGAACAGCCGCAACATGCGGTCGAGCACCAACAGCATCGCCGCGACGATGAGCGACGCCACCAGCGGCAGAAAGATCAGCCGCGCGAGATAGCGGTCGGTGGCGGAAAACAGCGTCACAAAATTCCGGGCGTGCAAAGGTCACTGCCCCTAACAAGCGCGCGCGGCCTTAGCTAGCGCTCGCGGTCGTTGCGTATCGCCACGTTAAAGCGCGCCAGCGGCCTTTCCGGCATCGGCGAACGCGGTCAGGATCGTGGCGACCTCGTCCGCGCTATGGTCCGAACACAGCGAGCAGCGTAGAAGAAACGTGCCCGCGGGCGTCGCGGGGGGACGCGCCAGGTTGACGTAAACGCCGCGCTCGATCAGCCCCTGCCATACCGCGACCGCTTGGCGCTGATCGGTCAGGATCACCGCAATGATCGCCGACTGCGCCTCAGGCGTGCCGAGCGTATAGCCCAGGTCGCGCAAGCCCTTGTGCAACGAGCGCGAGTTCTCCCACAGACGTGCACGCTTGGCGCCCGAATGCACCAGCTTGCGGATCGACGCTGCCGATGTCGCGACAACGCTGGGCGGCAGCGACGCGGTAAAGATATATGGCCGGCAGACGAGCGGCATCACCGCGAACTTGGGATGGTTCGACACGACGAACCCGCCGACGGTGCCGACCGATTTCGAGAAAGTGCCGACGATGAAGTCGACCTCGTCCTGCAATCCTTCGGCTTCATAGACGCCGCGGCCGTTGGGGCCGAAAAATCCCATCGAATGCGCTTCGTCGACGAGCGTCATGCAGCCGTGCTTCTTCGCGACCGCGACCATCTGCCGCAACGGCGCGATGTCGCCCATCATCGAATAGACGCCCTCGAGCACGACCAGCTTGGCGGCTTCGACGGGCAAGCGCCCCAGTCTTTTGTCGAGGTCCTCGACCGAATTGTGGCGAAAGCGCACGATCTCCGCATTGCCCAGCGCGCACCCGTCATAGATTGACGCGTGACTGTCAGCGTCGAGGATGATGTATTCGCCGCGTCCCGCCAGCGTCGACATCATCGCCAGATTGGCTTGGTACCCGGTCGAGAATACCATCGCGTGGCGCATGTCGTAGAAGTCGCGCAACGCCTCCTCGACGTCCTTATGGTCGCGAAACGTGCCGTTGAGCATGCGGCTGCCATTGGTGCCCGCGCCGAATTCGTCGAGCGCGCGGTGCCCGGCCGCGAGCACGTCGGGGTCGAACGTCATGCCCATGTAATTATACGTGCCGACCAGGATCGTCTCGCGCCCTGCGATGATCGCGCGCGTCGGCGACAGCACTTCCTCCATCACGATCGCGAACGGATCGCGAACGCCGGTCGCGAGCAGCGCCGCGCGCTCGGCGATAAGCGGGTCGAACTTGGTCAGCAGGTCATGCGTCGGCGTGAGCGAGGCAGGCGGGACGGCAAGCGCGACGGCATCAGTCATCCCTTGACCTTCAATGTCGCGACCGCATCGACCAACTGCCCGACCGTCTCGATTTCGGCCTGCTGGTTCATCGTGATGACGATATCGAACTCGTCCTCGATCGCCGCGACGAAATCCATGACGGTCAGCGAGTCCCACTCCAGGTCGCGTTGAAAGCTCGTCGCCTCGGTCAGCGCCAGCGCCTTCTTGTCGAACGGAGCGATCTGGGCAGCGACGGTATCGAAAATCTGTGCGCGGTCGGTCAAATCGGGCTCCTGTGTCGCGGCCACGGGCTTTGCGCGGGGAATGCGGCGAATGATTGGCAAGCCCGCGAACCCGCTCTAAGCGCGCCCGACGATGACCGATACCCTGCAGCTGTGCGTCCACGACCTCGAGGTCATGGTGTTGACCGGCATCTATTCCGAAGAAACGCATTTGCCGCAGCCGCTGCGCCTATCGATCACCGTCGATCTCGATGCGCCCGACCGCTTCGCGCCCGATACGCCGCTGGCCGCGTCGAAGAATTACATGGACTTGAAGCACGCTGCGACGGGCGCGCTGCCGCCGGGCCTCCACTTCACGCTGATCGAGGCGGTCGCCGATCATATCGCCGATACGTTGTTGTGGGGCGATGCCCGCGTGGCGCGTGTCGAGGTTGCGATCGTCAAGCTCGCGCTCAGCGAAGCCAATGAGCTGATCGGCATTCGACGCGTCCGGCACCGGCTGTGAGCAATTGGGCGTGAAGCTCGCGCTCGTCACCGGCGGGCATCGGCGGCTGGGCGCGGCGATCTCTGCGCGCCTTGCCGTCGATGGATGGACGCTCGCGATCCACGGCGCGAACGATGCCGAACCCGATGTGGCGCTGACGGCGACGCTGACGGCGCACGCGACCCGCTGGCAGGGGTTCGTCGCCGACCTCGCCGACGCAGCGGCGGTCGACCGCCTGATCCCGCAGGTGTGCGAGGCGTTCGGCACCGCCCCGACTTTGCTCGTCAACAACGCCGCGCGCTTTGGCGAGGACGATGCGACGAGCGCCGACGCCGCCTCGCTGGCCGCCTATCACGCGGTCAATGCCGCCGCGCCGGTTGCGCTCGCGCTCGCGCTCGCACGGCTGGGCGGCACCGGGGCGATCGTCGATATCGTCGACCAGCGCGTCCGCAATCCGGTCGCCGACCAGCTGAGTTATTCCCTTTCGAAGGCTGCGCTCGCATCGGCGACGCGCACGCTCGCCGTCGCGCTCGCGCCGCGCTTTCGCGTCAACGCGGTCGCGCCCGGGCTTACGCTGCCGACCCCCGATTATGCGTCGGGGCAAATGGCGCGGATCGCGGCCGCGATGCCGCTCGCCCGGCTCGCGACGCCCGCTGACATCGCCGACGCCGTCGTCTTCCTCGCGGGGGCTGCCAGCGTTACCGGGCAGACTTTGTTCGTCGACGGCGGCGCCAGCCTCAAGAGCTTCGATCGCGATTTCGTCGCGCTTTAGCCGCGGATCAGCTGCGGGCGCGCGCGCATTCGCCAAGCGCGGACAACACGAAATCATAATCCTCGCGCGCTGCCGCCGCATCTTCGGGACCGAGTTCGCCGACCGCTGCGGTCGACAGGCTGCGCGGCAGGAAACAGGCGAGCCGATACCAGCCGAGCGTGTCGCGGCGTGGCGGCGCAGCGGCTTCATCGACGATCTCGCCGAGCGCCACCGACCAGCTTTTCGCGATCCCCGGACGTGACAGGACCGAGATCGAGACCGGGCGCATCGTCCTTGTCGCGACGAAGATTTGCGTTTCCCCTTCACCCGGCAGCGTGCCGGCGACGTGGAACGCGCTCGTGATCCCCGTCACCTGCGGGGGCGTGTCGGGCGCGAGGACGGCGGCAACCACCGCGCGCATGCGAGCCTCGAGCGCCGCGCTCCACGGCACCGTCGCATCGCGCGCGGC
>JAYTAR010000351.1:0-8187 GCA_043737455.1 Sphingomonadales bacterium
AGACCGAATTCGACGTGATCCTGACCGGCGATGGCGGCAAGAAGATCAACGTCATCAAGGAAGTCCGTGCGATCACCGGACTTGGCCTGACCGAAGCGAAGTCGCTGGTCGAAGCCGCGCCAAAGGCAGTCAAGGAAGGCGTGAACAAGGAAGAGGCCGAAAAGGTCAAGGCACAGCTCGAAGCTGCCGGCGCGACCGTCGAACTGAAGTAAGCCGTCGCTGCTTCGCAGCGGCAAGCGCACAGGAAGGGCGGTCCTCAGCAGGGCCGCCCTTTTTCGTGGTGAACGCGTTCTTAACCTCGAACTCTTAGCGTGCGCGCACGGTAGGGGACTAGCCATGCGACCGATGACCTGGCGCGAGGAAGTAGCAGCACTGTCGCTTCGGATCGTGCTCATCACGACAGGCCTGAATCTCGCCTTCAATCTTGGCGCGATCCTGCTGGGACATGGCTATCCATACAGCTTCTTTCTGTTTCGCCCCGACGATAATTTTAGCGATTTCTTCAGTCTGCTGCAGACCTACCCTGGTGGTGCCGTTGCGCGGCCATCGGGGGACTGGCTGCTTCACGCGCTCATGCCCCAACAGCCGCCTTCGCTCGGAGCGCGCGAGCCGGGTCTGCCTTCGGTGACGCATTTCCATATGATGCCGCTCAGCACGCTGCTCGCGCAGGCGTTGATCGGGGCGATGCGATTTATCGATCCGTCGCTGCTGTTCTTCCTGCTCCTGGGCAGCATTCTTGGTGGTTGGTGCCTGATCGCGCATCGTTTCGGCCAAAGCCCTGCCGAACGTGCGACGTGGATCAAGCTCGGGCTGTTTGCCTATCCCATGCTGATGATGGTCCAGCGCGGCAATCTTTTCGCCGGGGCAAGCGCCATGCTGATCGTGGCTGCGCTGTTGCTCGGGCTCGAGCGCCGCGCCCCGATTGCCGCAGCGATCATGCTGGCGATCGCGGTCAACATCCGACCCAATGTCATTCTTTTAGCACTGCCGATGCTCGCGCTTTATTGGCCGCATGCCTGGCGGTTTTCGATTGCGCTTGGTGCTGTCGGCATCGGCATCGTGGTCGTCGCGATGCTTGCCGCGAATGCGCTTTATCCTGCCTATCGGCTCGATACGTTCCTTGGCGGTCTGCGTGTTTATTACGAACTCTACGTCGTCCACGATTGGGGGTTGCCATTTGGCTCTTCATTGCTCGGGATGATGAAGCTCGTCTTTGGGCCACACGCCTGGTTCGATGCGTTTGCGGCGGCGCTATCGCTTGGTCTGATGATGCTGGGCATCATTGCCCATCGTTTGCGCCGCATCGGTGACGCACACATGCTGTTCGTGACTGTCGGAGCCGCCTGCCTCGGTACGTCGGTATTGTCGGACTATCATCTGCTCGTGATGCTCATTGTCGTCATGGGCTTTGCCGCCGAAGCGAAGCCGGGCGACGCGCGGAGCCTCGGCGCGTTTCGAGTTGCGCTCGTCACGACGAGTCTGCTGCTGGCTCCAAAGAATTATCTTTATTTCGGCCTGATCGACAGCCCGATCTCGCTGCAGGTCGCAGTGAACCCGCTGCTGCTGATACTTGCGATCGCTGCAGTTCTCGTCGGCGCGCTCGGCCGTCAGGCGACCGCGCCACGCTCCCTTAGCCGAGCAATACAGGCGGTATCGTAGCCGAGCCCCGCCAAGATGGCGTCGGTATCGTCGCCCGGACTGGGCAGCCGATCGCAACTCCCCCCGCGCGCATCACCCATTTCGATCGGCAGTCCAGGAAGATGGGTCGTACGGCCGTCGACGAGTGTCACCGCTTCGAGCCCGCCCGATGCCAGCAGATGCGGATCTTGGAACAAATCCTCGGGCCGCCCTATCGCCGCGAACGGCAGTCCGGTGCCGTCGAGCTTGGCGATCACCGCATCGCGGGTGAAGGTTTTAATTAGCGCGCGCACCTGCGGCATGATGCGGTCGCGCGCCATGACGCGCTGATTGTTGCGGCGCAGGCTTTCATCGGCCCACAGTTCGTCGAGACCGAACAAAGTGCAGAATTTTTCCCATAGCGCGTCGGTCACAACGCCGATGAAGACCGGCTGCTCGTCGGCGCACTCGAACACGTCATAGATCGCCCACGCCGAGATCCGCGCAGGCATTGGATCGGCAGCTTTGCCCGTCACCGCCATCTGCGCCATGTGCTGGCCAACGAGATAGACCGTCGTCTCGAACAATGAAGCCATGACTTTCTGCCCACGCCCAGTTCGATGACGCTCCTCGACTGCCGCGAGCACCGCGATGACACCGAACATCCCGCCGGTTACGTCGATGACGCTCGCCCCCGCGCGCAACGGCTGCCCCGGCGGGCCGGTCATATAGGCGAGCCCCCCCATCATCTGCGCGACTTCATCGAGGGCAGTGCGGTTCTCATATGGTCCAGGAAGAAACCCCTTGGCTGAGCAATAGATCAGCCGCTCGTTCAGCATTGAAAGCACGTCATAGCCAAGACCCAATCGGTCGAGAGCGCCGGGGCGAAAGTTTTCGACAAGGATGTCTGCGCGCGTCGCAAGCTCGCGCGCGACAGCAAGTCCGTCCTCGTGCTTTAGGTCGAGGCAGAGACTTGCTTTGTGTCGGTTGTACATCGGGAAATACCCCGCGCCCGATCCCAGCAATCGGCGCGTCTGATCCCCACCAATTGGCTCGACACGTATGACCTCGGCGCCCAACGACGCCAGGATATGCCCGACGGCTGGGCCCATCACCATGTGAGTGAATTCGACGACGCGCAGGCCGGTCAGTGGGGTTGCTGTCATATCATTCCTTTTTCCTTACCCCTTCGCTTCAGGAAGAAGGAAGAAAGCCCAGCGGCAACCCCGCGTCGGGCGTGAAGCCATAAAGCGGCTCGCCCGGCAACGCCGCCGCAACGATCTCGCGTACTCGCAGCAGCGCGGGCAGGTCGATCCCGGTCGCGATACCCATCGCCTCGAGCATGAACACCAGATCCTCAGTCACGATATTCCCCGATGCGCCTGGCGCGAACGGGCAACCGCCCAGGCCACCAAGCGAGGCGTCGAACGTCGTGATCCCTTCGTCGAGCCCCGCCACCACATTGGCAAGGCCAAGCCCGCGCGTATTGTGAAGGTGCAGCGTCGTCAGACGATCGCCGACCGCACCGCGCACCGCCCGTACCAGCCGCCGCACCTGCGTGGGATTGGCATAGCCCGTCGTGTCGGACAGGCTGAATTCGGTCACGCCCACGTCGGCGCAGGCGGCCGCGAGCCGGACGATCTGTGCTTCGGGTACCGGCCCCTCGATCGTGCATCCAAACGCAGTCGACAGGCCGACGGCAAAGCCAATCCCGCAGACGCGCGCGACATCGACGCAGGCGCGGACTTCGTCCAGCATCGCGCTATGGTCTTTGCGCACGTTCTTTAGACTGTGCGTTTCCGACATCGAAAACGGGATCGACATAGCATGGACGCCCGCCTCGACAGCTCGCGCAGCACCCTTGGCATTGGGCACCAGCGCGACGACGTTGAGGCCGGAAATGGTGCGCGCGAACGCGACGATCTCCGCAGTGTCGGCCATTTGCGGAAGCAAGGCGGGCGGCACGAAGCTGCCCACCTCGATCTCGCGCACGCCGGCGGCGGCTTCCGCGGCGATCCACGCTTTCTTCGCCGCGGTCGGCATCACCCGCGCGACGCTCTGCAACCCGTCGCGCGGGCCCACTTCGGAAATCAGGATCATCTTTCCTCCCCTTTCGCAGGAAAGCGAGGACGAGAGAGGTACACCCATGGCCGTGCGCTGCGGTCACGCACAGTCCAATCGGCGATCGCGGCGGCGTGTCGCAATGTCAGGTCGATCGCATTGGCCCCTTCGACCAGCATCGACTTGGCCTCGGCATCGATCTCGAACGCATGACCGTCGATCGTTTGCGCGGGTAGATCGATCGTCACGCATCGCCCCCCAAGCGCGGCGATCATGTCTTTTGCGAGCACGAGCGGCAGCAGCCCGTTCCGAATGCAATTGTTGCGAAAGATCGGCGCGAAGCTTTGTGCGACGACTGCCCGGATGCCCCATTCGGCGAGCGCCCAGACGGCGTGTTCGCGGCTTGATCCACAACCAAAGTTCGCGCCCGTGGCCAAAATTTGCGCGTTAGCGTACGCCGATTTGTTGAGGACGAATGCTGGATCGGGCACGCGCTCCGCAAGGTAGCGCCACGGCGCGAACAGTCCGTCGGCAAGGCCGGTACGTCCAGTCGAGGTCATCTCACGCGATGGGATGATCGTATCGGTGTCGATATTGTCGCGCAGCAGCGGCGCAACGCATGAGGTAAGCGTGACGAATGGGGTCATGGCGCCGCGATCACCCCGGCCAGAGCACTCGCCGCAACGACTTCGGGCGACGCGATGTGCGTGCGAACACCAGGGCCCTGACGCCCCTCGAAATTGCGATTGGTCGACGAGATTACCCGCGCGCCCGGCGCGAACCCTTCCCCGCCCGCATAGAAGCACAGCGAACAGCCGCTCAGCCGCCAGTCGAAGCCAGCGCTGATGAACACGCGATCGAGCCCCTCGGCTTCGGCCGCGCGGCGCACGGCCTCGCTGCCCGGCACGACCATCGCCTGCACCCCGGGCGCGACCTGGTGCCCCGCGACGATCGCGGCGGCGCGGCGCAGGTCGGACAGGCGCGCATTGGTGCAACTGCCGATGAACGCCGCGTCGATCGGCACGCCTGCGATCGCAGTGCCCGGCGCAAGTCCGATATACTCGTGCGTGCGCGAGGGTCCGCTTGGAATTATTCCATCGATTGCGATGCTGTGCTCGGGCGAAGTTCCCCAGCTGACCATCGGCACGATCGCTGCTGCGTCGATCGCGATCTCGACATCGAACGTCGCGTCGTCGTCGGTCACGAGATCGGCCCACTCGGGTAGCGGCTCGGGCGCATAGCGGCGACCCGCCAGATACGACCGCGTCGTCGCGTCAGGCGCGACGATGGCACTGACCGCTGCGAATTCGGTGGCCATGTTGCACAGCGTCATCCGCGCTTCCATGTCCAGCGCGCGCACGGTCGACCCCGCGAACTCGACCATATAGCCGCCGCCGCCATCCGCGCCGTATTTGGCGAGCAGGGTCAGGATCATGTCCTTGGCAGTCGTGCCGGGCCGCAATCCTCCTTCGAACGTCACGCGCATCGTTTTCGGCTGCGCCATGCGCAGCGTGCCCGTCGCCATCGCATGTTCGGCTTCGCTGGATCCGATCCCCCATGCGAGTGCGCCGAACGCCCCTTGCGTACAGGTGTGGCTATCTGGCGCGACCAATGTCAGCCCGGGCAGCACGATGCCCAGCTCGGGTGAAATGACATGCGTTATGCCTTGGTCACGGTCGGTAACATCGAACAGCGTGATGCCCGCCGCTTGGGCTGCGGCACGCGTTTCGGTGATGAAGGCACTGCCCCCCGGCATCGTCGTCGCATCGCCGCGCCCCGGACGCGTGTCGACGATATGATCCATTACCGCGAACACGCGCGCGGGATCGACGACAGCGCGGCCTGCCGCCGCCATCGATTTCAGCGCTGCAGCACCAGTGCGTTCGTGCAGGAACACGCGATCGACCGCCAGTAAAACGGTCTCACCGCCAAGGTCGGCGACGACATGCGCATTCCAAATCTTTGAGAAGAGCGTCTCAGGCAGCAGCGGGCTCCAAGCTTCGCCAGTCGCGTGTCACGAGGTGTTCCTGGATCGCGGTGCGCGTCTCCAGCCTGCCATTGCGGATCCAATGCCACGTGCGGCAGCGGTCAACGCCCGAATCGGCCATCTGGATCATCTCGTAGAGGTAGAGCGACGGATCGCCCTGCCGCTGCCAATAAAGCATCACGGTGCGGCTGTATTCGTCAAGCCCGACCTCGGCCGCCCAGCCCTTGATCAGTTCATTGTCCCACCAGACGCGCTTGTCGCGATACTCCGCCGGAAAATCGCGGACGTCGGTCCGGCCGTCGTCCCACGTATAAAGGTTGGTCTGATGATACAGATGCGGACCGTCGTCATGAAATCGGCAGAACAGGCGCGACTTGTGTCGGTCGATCTCACGGTCGTTCGCATCGAAATAGGTGTAGGTGCCGTCCCACACGCCTTCGTGGCGCGCGAGCAGCGGCATTTCTTCGCGGATATTCATGGCGCTTCTCCGTTAGCCAGTTGTGCCGTGTGCAAAGCCTTTGCCGCGCGCGAGCGCAAGCGGTGGCGGACCGCGATGGCAAGCGCGCCGGGCGCAAGTGCCGTCTCGTCAATCGATCGCGCGCTCGCGGCGTCGACTGCATACCAGGGCTCGAACAGCACTGCCGCTCGCTCGATCGACCACGCTCGCGTCAAGTACGTCCCGAAACGGTCGGGCGTGAGGTCGGGATAGAGCAGGACCGGATCTCCTTTGGGCAGCGACGGCAGCACGACCGTACGCCCGGTTGCCGCCGTAAAAGCCGCGAATACCGCTTCCCATCTTGCCCAGTCGTCGGGCGCATCGCCGCTCCAGTCGTCGGAAAGGCCGATGCCGGGCGGGTCAACCGAACCGCCCGACCAATGGATTAGGCCGTCGAAGCCAGCTGCGACGACGTGCACAAAACCGGCATCGTCTGCTTCGGGAAGTTTTTCGACTTCGTGCCCCGGAGTTTTGCGCAGGAACGCAAGGCTGAGCGCATGATGAGCCTCGGGCGTATCCACTTTTTGCGCATGCCACCCATCGGGCATGGGGCCCAATCGGTCGATATGCGCTTGCAACGGATCGCCATGATAGGCGGAAATGAGCACTGGCGGTGTTACCGTGTCGACCGGGGGGATGTCGCGCGGCGCCTTCAATACCGCGCCATAGCCAGCCCGGTACGCGTCGCCCGAATCGAGCATCTCCATGACGACCGGGTGGACTTTTGCCGGGTCGCTGGTCGGAAACGGCAGGCGCGCGGCATCGCGCACGTCGAACCACGGAAACACCCATGTCTGTTCGAGAATGCGGTTCCATAGCCAGACCAGATGCTCGCCATATGCCGACGGCACAAAGCACGGCAGGTAGCTTTCGCCAAAGATGCGCATCTCATCGGGTGTCCAGATCGCATAACCGCCGACCGCGAGCGCGCGAAAGCGCGTCGGATGCCGCTTGATCGCCGTGACCAGAATGATGCCGCCCGAATGGAAACCATAGGCATGCACCTGATCGAGCCCGAGCGCGTCGAGAAACGCGATATTGGCGTCGGCGAAATCGTCGATCGTCGGTTCGGGCGGTAGCGCGTCCGACTGACCAAACCCCGGAGAATCGGGCGCGATGCAGGTGAAGTGCCCGCCCCACTCGCGCATCACGGCTTCATATTCCTTCGACGAGCGTGGGCTCTGATGAACGAGCAAGAGCGGCGGGCCTTTGCCGCAGCGGCGATAGTGCACGCGGCGCTGGCCGACATCGACGAAGTGACGAGTGATCATGCGCTTAATTTGTCCGGACAAATTGATCTCGACAAGGGTAAATCGTCCTTGCATGGTTCTGCTTGCACCCACAGGTGGCTGCAGGAGGTGCGGATGAAGGAATTGGTCGGCACGCGGATGGTGAGCGACACCCGCACCGCACGGCAAATCTTTGACGATTTGATGAGTAATCCGGCGCGTGCGAAGTTCGGCTTTGGGACGCGGCTGGCAATCGTCAACGTGGATTTCCAACGCGCTTATACCGACGTCAATACTTTTAAGACCGCGTACGAGACCGATCCGCGCCAGATCGAACACGTCAACACGATCAGCCGCCTTGCGCGGGCGCGCGGCATGCCGGTGGTGTGGAGCCGCGTAGCCTATATGACAAATGCGGCCGACGCAGGGGTCTGGGGCACGCGCACCAATACCCCTGACAGCCTGCAGAACATCAAATATGACAGCGAACGCCATGCCTTCGATCCACGCTGCGTGATCGGAACTGACGATCTGACCTACACCAAACGCATGCCGAGCGCCTTTTTCGAAACGTCGCTGCAGAGCTATCTGGTGTGGCACAATGTCGATACCGTCGTCGTGACCGGCGGCAGCACCAGCGGCTGCGTGCGCGCGACCGCGGTCGATGCGCTTAGCCGCGGCTATCGCACGATCGTGCCGATCGAAACGTGCGCGGACAAGCATGAAAGCTACCACTTCGCGAACCTGACCGACCTTCAGCTGAAATACGCCGACGTCGAACCAGTACAGACAGTTAT
>JAYTAR010000352.1:0-3324 GCA_043737455.1 Sphingomonadales bacterium
TGGTCGAGTTCCGTGTGGCCGATGATGCGCTGGTCGATGTCGGCGCCGAGATCGCCGCCGACCATTTCGTTGCGGGCCAGCTTGTCGACGTGTCGGGTCATACGCAGGGCAAGGGTTTTGCCGGCGGTATGAAGCGGTGGAACTTCGGCGGCCTGCGCGCGACGCACGGCGTCTCGGTCTCGCACCGTTCGCTTGGGTCGACCGGGCAGCGCCAGGACCCGGGTAAGGTTTTCAAGGGCAAGAAGATGGCGGGTCACATGGGTGACGCGCAACGCACGCAGCAGAACCTCGAGATCGTGTCGACCGACGTCGAACGTGGTCTGCTGTTCGTGAAGGGTTCGGTTCCGGGCCACAAGGGTACGTGGTTGACGGTCAAGGACGCGGTGAAGGTCGCTCGGCACGCCGATGCTCCTTATCCTGCGAGCCTGCGCAAAGTTGCAGCCGAGGATGACACCGTCATCAATGACACCATTATCGACGATAACGCCGCCGCCGACACGCCTGTCGACGTCGACACGACTCCGGCCGCGACGGTCGATGGTCAGGAGGGCTGATAATGAAACTTAACCTCCAATCGTTCGATGGTGCGGCCAATGCGGGTGACATCGAACTGAGCGACGACGTGTTTGGTCTCGAGCCGCGCGCCGATATTCTGCACCGTGTCGTCACTTGGCAGCTCGAGAAGCGGCGTGCGACGGCGCGTCCGACGCGCGAACGCTCGGACGTTGCACGTACCGGCAAGAAGTTCGGCAACCAAAAGGGTGGCGGTACCGCTCGACATGGTAATCGGCGCTCACCGATCTTTGTCGGCGGCGGCAAGGCGCACGGCGCGCGGTTGCGTGATTTCGATCCCGGCTTGAACAAAAAGGTTCGGGCTATGGGGCTGAAGATGGCGCTTTCGTCGAAGGCGAGAGATGGCAAGCTGATCGTCATGGACAGCCTGACGATCGCCGATGGCAAGACCAAGGCGCTGGCGGTGTCGTTCGTCGCTTGGGACGCGAAACGCGCACTGGTCATCGATGGCGACGTCGTCGACGTGAGCTTCGCGCGGGCTGCGGCCAATCTGCACATGATCGACGTGCTCCCCGCTGTCGGTGCCAACGTCTATGATATCTTGAGGGCCGACACGCTGGTGCTGACGCGCGCGGCGGTCGAAAAGCTGGAGGCACGGTTCAATGGCTAAGGCCCCAGTGAAAGCCGTCGAACTGCGTCACTATGACGTGGTCGTCGCGCCTTACATTACCGAAAAAGCGACGATGGTGAGCGAGCATAACGCGGTCGTCTTCAAGGTAGCCGGTACTGCGACCAAGCCGCAGATCAAGGCCGCCGTCGAGGCGATTTGGGGCGTCTCGGTCGCCAAGGTCAACACGATCGTCCAGAAGGGCAAGACCAAGAAGTGGAAGGGTACGCCCTACACGCGGTCGGACTTTAAAAAGGCGATCGTAACGCTGACCGCGGGCAGCGAGCCGATCGACATCACGCAGGGAGTGCGCTGACATGGCGCTCAAGCATTACAACCCGACCAGCCCGGCGCGTCGCGGGCTGATCCTCGTCGACAAGTCGTCCTTGTTCAAAGGGAGGCCCGTCAAGGCGCTGACCGAGGGCAAGAGCAAGACTGGCGGGCGCAACAACAAGGGACATGTGACCAGCCGCGGCATCGCAGGTGGGCACAAGCAGCGTTATCGCATCATCGATTTCAAGCGGCGCAACTGGGACGTCGAGGGAATTGTCGAGCGCCTCGAATATGATCCCAACCGCACCGCTTTCATCGCGCTGATCAATTATGGTGAGACCGAGGGTAAGGCCGACCAGCGCTATATCCTGGCACCGCAGCGTCTCGCCGTTGGCGACAAGGTCGTCGCGAGCAAGAAGACTGACGTCAAGCCGGGCAACGCGATGGAGCTCGGCCAGATGCCGGTCGGCACGATCGTCCACAATGTCGAGATGAAGCCGGGCAAGGGTGGTCAGATTTCGCGGTCGGCGGGGACTTATGTCCAGGTCGTCGGGCGTGACCGCGGAATGGTGATCGTGCGCCTGAACTCGGGCGAGCAGCGCTACATTCATGCCAATTGCATGGCGACGGTCGGTGCGGTGTCGAACCCCGACAACGCCAACACCAATCTGGCCAAGGCTGGACGCAATCGTTGGAAGGGCATTCGCCCGCTGACACGCGGCGTCGCCAAGAACCCGGTCGATCACCCGCATGGTGGTGGCGAAGGCCGCACCTCGGGCGGGCGCCATCCGGTTACCCCATGGGGCAAGCCGACCAAGGGTGCTCGTACGCGTAGTAACAAGTCGACCGACAAGATGATCATCCGGTCGCGTCACGCCAAGAAGAAGAGGTAGTCATGGCCCGCTCCGTCTGGAAAGGTCCGTTCGTTGACCTGCATCTGCTGAAAAAGGCCGAGACTGCTCAGGACACGAGCACGCGCACGCCGATCAAGACGTGGTCGCGCCGCTCGACGATCCTGCCGCAGTTCGTGGGACTGACCTTCAGCGTCTATAATGGCCGCAAGTTCGTGCCGGTCTCGGTCAACGAGGACATGGTCGGCATGAAGCTCGGTGAGTTCGCCCCGACGCGTTATTTCCCCGGCCACGCGGCCGACAAGAAGGGCAAGCGCTGATGAGCAAGCCAGCATCCCCGCGCAAGGTCGCCGATAACGAAGCGCTTGCGACCGCCACCGCGATCCGCGGCTCGGCGCAAAAGCTCGGGCTCGTTGCCGCGCTCATCCGCAACCGGCGTGCCGGCGACGCGATGAACATCCTGCAATTCTCGACGAAGGGCATGGCGATCGACGTTCGCAAATGCCTCGCTTCGGCGATCGCGAATGCCGAGAATAATCACAATCTCGACGTCGACGCGCTGGTCGTTGTCGAGGCTTCGGTTGGCAAGGGGCTGAGCATGAAGCGTTTTGCGACACGGGCGCGTGGTCGCTCGGCGCAGATCGTCAAGCCGTTCAGCCGTCTGCGTGTCGTCGTGCGCGAAGTTCAGGATCAGGAAGCCTAACATGGGTCAAAAATCAAACCCGATCGGGCTTCGGCTTCAGATCAATCGCACCTGGGACAGCCGCTGGTATGCTGACGGTTCCGAGTATCGTCGCCTGCTGCTCGAGGATCTGACGATCCGCAAGCACATCATGACGACCTTGCCGCAAGCCGCGATCAGCAAGGTCGTGATCGAGCGCCCGGCCAAGCTGTGTCGCATCTCGGTCTATGCCGCGCGCCCCGGTGTCATCATCGGCAAGAAGGGCGCGGACATCGAGAAGTTGCGCAAGGCGATCGGCGTGATGACCTCATCGGAAGTGTCGCTTAATATCGTCGAAA
>JAYTAR010000353.1:0-8150 GCA_043737455.1 Sphingomonadales bacterium
CACGGCAAATCCGTGCTTTTCAAGTCCAGCGATGATCTTTTTCGCGCCTTCGAGATCGCCCCAGAACATCGGGCCACCGCGATAGACGGGCCAACCATAGCCATAGATCCACACGACATCGATGTCCGACGCGCGCTGCGCCTTGCCTTCCTCGAGGATCAAATATCCTTCGTTGACCATCGGATATAGCGTGCGCTCGATGATCTCCTCATCGGTGACCTGACGTTTCGGCAGGTTGGATTTCGCTGCAAAATCGTTGATGATTGCGTCCACCTCGGCACTCGGCGTCGGGTTTCGCTTCGCGTCATAATCGTAAAAACCCTTGCCGGTCTTCTGCCCCCAGCGTCCGACCGCGGCGAGCGCGTCGCGAATGTTTTCGATACGGGTAGGATCGCGGTGCCAGCCGATGTCGACGCCCGCGAGGTCGCTCATCTGGAAAGGTCCCATCGGCATGCCGAAGTCGGTGTGCACCTTGTCGATCTGTTGCGGCGTCGCACCTTCCATCAGCAGCTTCATTGCTTCGACCTGGCGTGGCATCAGCATACGGTTGCCGATGAAGCCGTGGCACACGCCCGCCACGACGGCCACTTTGCCGATCATCTTGGCAATACTCATCGCGGTCATCAGCGCATCGGGCGCGGTCTTCTCGCCGCGGACGATCTCGAGCAGCTTCATGACGTTGGCGGGAGAAAAGAAGTGCATGCCGAGCACGTCTTGGGGTCGGCTGGTGCTCGCTGCGATCTCGTCGATGTCGAGGTAGGATGTGTTGGATGCGAGTATCGCACCGGGCTTCACGATGCGGTCGAGCTTGCCAAAGATCTCCTTCTTGACGCTCATTTCCTCATAGACCGCCTCGATTACCAAGTCGCAATCGGCAAGGTCGTCGAGGTTCAGGCTGGCGGTGAGCAACCCCATCGCGCCTTCGGCCTGTGCGGCCGATATGCGGCCCTTTGAGGCCGATACCTCGTAATTCTTGCGCATGACCCCCCTACCGCGTTCCAGCGCGTCGGCCTTCATCTCGACGATCGTCACCGGAATTCCCGCCGACAGGAAATTCATGCTGATTCCGCCACCCATCGTCCCGGCGCCGATTACGCCGACCTTGCGGACCGCGCGCACGACTGTGCCTTCGGGAAGTCCGTCGATCTTGGCGGCCTGGCGCTCGGCGAAAAAGATGTGGCGTTGCGCAGCCGATTGCGTTCCGAACATCAGTTTCATGAACTGCTCGCGCTCGAACGCGATTCCCTCGTCGAACGGCAGCCGCGTCGCCGCCTCGACGCAGGCCAAATTCGCGGCAGGGGCCTCGAACCCCCTGAACTTGCGCGCGTTCGCAGTCGCGACTGCCTCGACGTCGGCGGCGCTTCCCTTGACCGCCAGGTCGCGCGACGGTCGCGGGCCCGTGGCGACGACTTCGCGCGCATAGGCGACAGCATCGACAAGAAGGCTGCCCTCGCCCGCAAGCCGGTCGACAAGACCGGCGTCAAGCGCCGCCGTGGCCGAGATCGGCGTGCCGCCCGAACACATTTCCGCCGCAAGCGCGACGCTGGCGACCCGCGGCAGTCGCTGCGTGCCGCCCGCGCCGGGGAGCAGGCCAAGCTTCACCTCGGGCACGCCGATCTTGGCCGATGGCACCGCGATCCGGTAATGACAGCCGAGCGTGACCTCGCAGCCGCCGCCAAGCGCGGTGCCGTGAATCGCGGCGACGACAGGCTTGGGGCACGCCTCGATCATGTCGACCACTTCGGGCAGCTGCGGCATGACCGGCGGCTTGGTGAATTCAGTGATGTCGGCACCGGCGAAAAACGTGCGGCCCGCACAGGCGATCACGACCGCTTTCACGGCGTCATTATTCATCGCCTCCTCGATTCCAGCGGCCAGCCCTATGCGCACTGCCGCGCCGAGCGCGTTCACCGGAGGGTTGTCGCTGGTGATGACGAGGACGTCGCCATGAAGTTCGGTCGAGATCGGGCTGTCGGTCATGGCTTCCTCTTGGTTCATTTGAGCGCGGAATAGAGCATCGTCTTGATCTCACGCCGGACTGGGTAGGCGCTCGACGGCATCAGCTGAGTCATGAAGATCATGATCACGCGGTCGACGGGGTCGACGAAGAAAGCAGTCGAAAACATGCCGCCCCAGCCAAACTCGCCAGCATTGCCAGGCATGAGCGTAGGTCGGAGCGTGACGCTGAAGCCCAAGCCGAAGCCGACGCCTTCGTAATCGACCTCGCTGAACATGCTGCGTGAAATACGCGTTAAATCGACGCCGCCGGGCAGATGGTTCGCAGTCATGAGCTTGAGCGAATGCGGTGCAACCACACCTTCGCCGCCGCTTAGCAGCATGCGCGCGAAGCGATGATAATCGCCCAGCGTGGACACAAGCCCACCACCGCCCGAGAAATATTGCGGTGTCCGGCCCCACGCGGTTGTGGCTCCCGCATCGTGCAGCACCATGCGCTTGGTCGGGTGCCACACCTGGCAATCGGGCACACGGTCAAGCTTGGCGGCGGGCACCACGAACCCTGTGTCGTTCATGCCAAGCGGCGCAAAGATATGTTCGGAGAAATAGGCTTCGAGCGACTGGCCCGACAGCCGCTCGACGACGGCACCCAAAATGTCGGTCGAAACCGAGTAATTCCACGCGCTGCCGGGATCGAACTCGAGCGGCAGCGCGGCAACTTTCGAGACGAACTCGTCTATCGTGCCGCCGTCGAAGCGCTCGAATCCTGCCTTGCGGTATGCCGCGTCGATGTTGCTGCGTTCCTGGAAGCTGTAGGTCAGCCCCGAGGTGTGGCGCAGCAGGTCGATCATTCGCATCGGCGACGTGACCGGCCGGGTGACAAATGGCGTCGCGCCGCCCCCAGCAACGAAGACGCCGGTGGTGGCAAACTCGGGCAACACCTTGGTCACCGGATCGGATAGCGCGATCCACCCCTCCTCGACGAGCTGCATGAACGCGATCGAGGTCACGGGCTTGGTCATCGACGCGATACGAAAAATGGCATTCTCCGCAAGCAGCCGTCCTGGACGCGCTTCGCCCATCACGTTCTGATGGATGACTTCGCCGTGATGCGACACCAGCAGCGCCGCATGGGGGAACCTCCCGCCTTCGATGTATTTTGCGCGCAGATGATCGTCGATCCGCGCGAGCCGGGAAGGGTCGAAACGCAGTTTCATCGCGGCAGGTCGCCGAACGGCGGCAGCGTTGCAACGATTGCCTCGGCACGAGCGAACAGCGCCGGATCGATCGTTAGTCGGCTTGCGGCTGCATTGTCGGTGATCTGTTCGGGTCGGCTCGCGCCCACGATCGCGCTCGCGACATTGGCTTCGCGCAACACC
The DNA here is from genome assembly GCA_043737455.1 of Sphingomonadales bacterium. Classification (GTDB taxonomy): domain Bacteria; phylum Pseudomonadota; class Alphaproteobacteria; order Sphingomonadales; family Sphingomonadaceae; genus Sphingomonas_O. The sequence continues at coordinate 3,336 of JAYTAR010000353.1, forward strand.
CAGGCAAGCGCGAATTGCGCGATGCTGCATCCAGCCTCGTCGGCGATGGGACGTAATTGATCGACGATTTCCAGCACTGGTGCTTCGAGGAAGCGACCGATGAAGCCGCCCATCGCGTCGCTCGTGGCACGGCTTCCCGGCGGCGGCGCGTTCCCAGGGCGATACTTGCCGGTCAGCACGCCTTGCGCGAGCGGCGACCAGACGATCTGCGAAATGCCATTCGCCGCGCACAGCGGCATGACCTTTTCCTCTGGGCGGCGCCACAAGAGCGAATATTGCGGCTGGCTCGACACGAACTTCGTAACGCCGTCGAGCGCAAGCGCCGCTCTGATCTGCGATGGGGCCCATTCGGAAAAGCCGATCGTCCGGACCTTGCCACTTTCGACTGCGCGGGTCAGCGCGGCCATTGTCTCGATGAGCGGCGTGTCGGCGTCGTAACGGTGACATTGGTAGAGGTCGATATAGTCGGTCTTAAGCCGCGCGAGTGAGGCATCGAGCTGCTTCTCGACCTGCGCTGACGACAGCCCGCGGTCGGTGTCGCTCATCGGGAAGAACAGCTTCGTGGCAAGCACATAGCTGTCGCGCGGACGCTGCTTCAGTGCCTCACCCAGAAACGTCTCGGCCGCGCCGCGCCCATAGGCATTGGCGGTGTCGATGAAATTGATCCCCTCATCGAACGCGCGATCAAGACACAAACGCGCCGCTTCCTGCTCGACGCCGACCCCATAAGTCAGCCAGCTGCCCAGACAGAGCTCCGAAACCGTGATACCGCTGTCGCCAAGTTGCCGGAATTTCATGCTGCCGTTTTTCCTGTTTCCTGGCGTGTGACCGGGTGCGAGCTCGACAATCCCCCGTCGACGACGATCGCCTGACCGTTGACGTAGCTCGCCATATCGGAGGCGAGGAATAGCGCGGCCTGTGCGATTTCGATCGGCTGCCCTGCGCGGCGCAGTGGATTGAGGCGACCGAGCTTATCCTCGACGCCCTTGTCGCGCGCATAGTCGAACACGACCTCGGTCATGCCGGTCTCGATCAACCCGGGGCAGATCGCGTTAACGCGCACCCCGGTACCCGACAGCTGTTGCGCGGCGACCTGGACCAGATTGATGACGCCCGCCTTCGACGCCGAATAGGCAGGTCCACCGGCACCCGAGCGCAGCCCCGCAACGCTCGCGGTACACACGATCGCGCCCGATCCGCGCTTCATGATCTCCTGCGCCGCGTGCTTGATCATCAGAAACGGGCCGACCAAATTGACCTGCAGGATCTGCTGCCAGTCTTCCACCGTTTGTTCGAAGATGCCCGGCATGCCGCCCGAGATGCCCGCGTTGGCATAAGCGATGTCGAGACCGCCATAGACGCTTCGCGCACTGTGCACGATCGCCTTAACATCGTCCTCACGCCCGACGTTCATCTGCACGGCGGTCACTTCGCCACCCGCGCGGCGGATCGCCTTGCCGGTTTCGTGAACACCCTCGCTCTTGTCGCCGATTACCAGCCGCGCGCCGTGCTCGGCGAACAGCATCGCCGTTGCCCGCCCGATGCCCGAACCCGCGCCTGTGATGATCGCGACCTTGTCTTTCAGGATCATGCGCCTGCCTCTTTCGCGAAATGCCAAGCCTGTGCGGCGAGGCGGGGAACGCGCGTCGCCATCTCGGCGGCGTGCGCCGACGAGGCGGTGCCGTCGAGCACGCGCTTCTTGATACCCTGCACGATCGCAGCGAGCCGGAACAGCCCGAACGCGAAATACCAATTCAGATCGGGCACGCCGTCGCGTCCCGTCGCGGCGCAGTAGCGCGTCGTCATCTCGGCGATCGTTGGGATGCCCGTCTCGGGGCCGGTCAAGCCGAGGACGCCCGACCGTCCCTCGGGGGCGGTAACCCAGTTCATCATGAGATAGCTGAAATCGGCGAGCGGATCCCCGGTCGTCGACAGTTCCCAGTCGAGCACCGCGAGGACGCGGGGGCGGTCGGCGGCGAAGATCATATTGTCGATGCGGTAATCGCCGTGGACGATCGTCGTGCGGGTCTGTTCGGGCAGGGTGCAGGGCAGGTGGACGAGCAGCCGTTCCATGTTTTCGATATGCTCGGTCTCGGCCCCGCGATATTGCTTGGTCCAGCGGCCGACCTGACGCTCGAAGTAGTTGCCGGGCTTGCCGAAACTGCCGAGACCTGCCGCGACATGATCGATATTGTGCAGTGCAGCAAGCGTGTCGACGATTGCGTGATAGGTAGCGGTGCGCGCGGGCGGGGTCATGTCGGGCAGGCTGCCGTCCCACAACGTTCGCCCCTCGACCATCGCCATCACATAGAACCACGATCCCAGCACGGCGTCGTCGGTGCACAGCCCATAAGGGCGCGCGACGGCAAAGCCGGTTGGGTAAAGTCCAGCGATAACAGCATGTTCGCGGTCGACCGCGTGCGCGCTTGGGAGCAATGGGCCAAATGGCTTGCGACGCAGGACATAGGCGCCCGACGGCGAGTCGAGGCGATAGGTCGGGTTCGACTGGCCGCCTGCGAACTTGGCGATCGTCAGCGGGCCGGTGAAGCCGTCGACATGCTCGCTCATCCATGCGGCGAGCTTGCCAGCGTCGAGGATATCGGCGCCACTTGGGGCGACGGTGCCGCTGAAAGTATCGGCGGGGGTCACGAAAAAACCACCACGGTCCGCGCCGTATCGCCCTGGCGCAGCGTGTCGAACGCGGTGTTTATCGCCGATAGCGGCACGCGTTCGGCGATAATGGTGTCGAGATCGAGGACCCCGCGCAGATAGAAGTCGACGAGGCGAGGGATGTCGACCGGGAAGCGGTTGCCGCCCATCAGTGCGCCCTGCAGCCGCTTGCCCGACAGCAGGTCGATCGCGCTCAGGCCCACGCGGTGATCGAGCGGCATCATGCCGAGAATCGTCGCCATGCCGCCTCGCTTCAGGCTCGCGACCGCCAGATCGCCCGAGGCGGGGCGCCCGACCGCTTCGATCGCGTGATCGACGCCGCCGTTGGTGAGCGCCTGGATTTGCGCCGCGGCATCGTCGGCCCCCGCGTCGACGGCATCGGTCGCACCGAGCTTGATCGCAAGCGCGCGCTTCTCGGGCACCGGATCGCACGCGATGATGCGCCCCGCGCCCGCGATCCTGGCCGCGTTGACCGCCGCGAGCCCGACACCGCCGCAGCCGACGACGCAGACGCTTTCGCCCGGCGACACATCGGCGGCGTGAAACACCGCGCCTGCGCCGGTTACGACCGCGCACCCAAGGATCGCCGCCCGGTCGAGCGGCATGTCGGGGTCGATCCGGACGCACGCATGCTCGTGGACGAGCATCGCTTCGGCATAAGCCGACAGGTTCAGCATCTGATTGACCGCGCTGCCGTCGGCGCGCGTCAGCCGCGGCGGGGCATCCTTCGCGCGGCGCGTATCGGCACCCAGGCAGAGCGACAGCCGTCCGGTTACGCAGAACGCGCAGTGCCCGCAATAAGCAGAGAGGCACGTGACGACCGCATCGCCGACGCGCACGGTGCGAACTTCGCTCCCCACTGCCTCGACAATCCCCGCCGCTTCGTGCCCCGGCACGCACGGCATGGCATGCGGATATTTGCCATCGACGAAGTTCAGGTCGCTGCGACACACCCCGCACGCGGCGGTGCGAATACGCACCTCGTGCGCGGCGCAGTCGGCGAGCGCGATGTCCTCGACGACGAGCTGGGAGCCCGGTGCGGTGAGGACGGCGGCTTTCAAGATATTCCTCCCCGGAACGGGGAAGGGGACCGCGCCCTCTCGGGCGTGGTGGAGGAGTCGACCCCGGCGCTTGCCATCTCACATACGCAAAACGGCCCCTCCGTCAGCCCCAGCGGGCTGCCACCTCCCCGTTCCGGGGAGGAATTCATTTGGCATCCCCGTATTTCCCGAATTCGATGCGCGCGATTGCGCGGTTGTGCACTTCGTCGGGACCGTCGGCCAGCCGCAGCGTGCGCTGCCCGGCGTACATGGCGGCAAGACCCGGATCGCTCGTCACGCCGGCACCGCCGAACGCCTGGATCGCGTCGTCGATGATGCGCAGCGCCATGTTGGGGGCGGCGACCTTGATCATCGCGATCTCGCCTGCCGCCGCCTTGTTGCCCACCTTGTCCATCATATCGGCGGCCTTCAGGCACAGCAGGCGCGTCATCTCGATGTCGATGCGCGCGGTCGCGACCCGCTGTTCCCAGATGCTGTGGCTCGCGATCGTCTTGCCGAACGCGACGCGTGAAAGCAGCCGCTTCGCCATTTTCTCGAGCGCGACCTCGGCGGCGCCGATGCTGCGCATGCAATGGTGAATGCGGCCGGGCCCCAGGCGTCCCTGCGCGATCTCGAACCCGCGCCCCTCACCCAACAGCATGTTGCTGGCGGGGATGCGCACGTCGTTCAGTTCGATTTCCATATGCCCATGTGGCGCATCGTCGAAACCGAAGACGGGCAGGTGTCGCAGAATGTTCACACCGGGGGCGTCGAGCTCCATCAGCACCATCGACTGCTGTGCGTGGCGCTGCGCCTCGAAATCGGTCTTGCCCATGACGATCGCGACCTTGCAGCGCGGATCGCCTGCGCCGCTCGACCACCATTTGACGCCGTTGAGAACATACTCGTCGCCATCGCGCCGAATGCTCGTTTCGATGTTGGTCGCGTCCGAGCTGGCAACGGCGGGTTCGGTCATCAGGAATGCGCTGCGGATTTCGCCTTCCATCAACGGTTTCAGCCAGCGGTCCTTCTGGTCGCGCGTGCCGTAACGGTGAAACACCTCCATGTTGCCGGTATCGGGAGCGGAGCAGTTGAAGACCTCGCT
>JAYTAR010000354.1:0-3304 GCA_043737455.1 Sphingomonadales bacterium
GTTGAAGACGCCGCCGAGCGTGATGCAGTTGGCCGCCGTGCTCGTGACCGCGGGCTGAAACAGCGGCCCGATCGCGAACGACTGGCGGTCGCCACCCCGGATGATGAAGCCTTCGCGGCGATATTCGGTGCCGATCGCGACCGACAGCGGCTTGGCAAAGCCGACATCATATTGGCGACTGAAATCCAAATTCGCGACGATCTGACTGTAGCGCAGGCCACCGGCATCGAAATTACGCTGGCTGTTGGGTCCGAACGACGTGTTCAGCGAATTGAGTACACTAAAGTCGAAGCGGTTGCGGGCATAACCGATCGACGCATCGGCCTTCCACTGCCCGAGCTCGCCACGAACGCCGAGCGTGCCCGCATAGTCCTCGAGATCGGTCGAGATGAAGGGCAGGAACCCGTCGGGCGTAAGCGCGGTGAAATTGGCCGCCGTCGGCGTCGTCGCCGGGGTGATCGTCGAAAAGTCGCGGTTCGTCGCGGCGCTCTGCTGGCGATAATTCGCCGCACTCAGCCCTTCGCGGTTGCCGTACGAGCCGAAAGCATAGAGCTCGGCCGCGCCGACCGGAATCGCGGCGTTCAGGAAGAAGTTGTAATCGCGCGTCTTGGCGTCACCGTATTTGAAGTTCAGCCGGCCGAACGACAATTCGCGCGGGTCGAAGGCCGCGGTTGGACGAATGTAGTTGGGGCGCAGGTCGAAGCCCGCGCGGTTCGTCGCGGCACGATCGCGATATTCGGCGGTCAGGTTGACGAAACCACCCGCGATCGGAAGCCCGATATTGGCACCGATCGTATATTGTTCGCCGTCGCGGCGCTTGGCTTCGCCGCTGACATTGGCCGCGAGTAGGCGCGAATCATTGGGGTCGACGATCGCCTGATTGCCGGCCGCCTGCAGCCCCGTGATGTTGGCGACGTCGGACATTGTGGTGATGTATTTGCCGAAGCTCGCGGTCGCGCGGCCGCCGCTCGATGCTTTTTTCAGCTGGATGTTGATGACGCCCGCGATCGCATCCGAGCCATATTGCGACGACGCGCCATCGCGCAGCACTTCGATGCGCTCGATCGCGAGGCCCGGGATCGTGTTAAGGTCGACCGCCGCCGAGCCGCGTCCCACGGTCCCGTTGATGTTCAGCAGCGCCGAGACGTGGCGACGCTTGCCGTTCACGAGGACGAGCGTCTGGTCGGGGCTTAGCCCGCGCAGTGTCGCCGGGCGCAGCACGTCGGTGCCGTCGGCGATCGACGGCTGCGGGAAGTTGAACGAGGGAACGAGCGAATTCAGGATCTTGTTCGTTTCGACCTGCCCCGACTGCGCGATCGCATCCGCGCCGATTACGTCGATCGGGACTGGCGAATCGGCGAGCGTACGGTCGGTCCGCCGCGTGCCCGTCACGATGATCGTGCTGCCTTCATCGGTTGCCGCCGCAGGGGGTGCGGGCGGTGCGGTCTGCGCCAATACGGGCGTCGCGCCCAGCATCGAGACCGAGGCGATCAACAGCGCGCGTGTCGAAACCGTCATTGTCGTTTTTCCCCACCCTCCGGCAATCGTTGCCGAGCCCAATTCTTTGGAGCGCAAGTTTTTAAACGACAAGCGCCGCGCGTCCCGCGCTTGCATTTGCGCGCGACAGTGTTGCGGCGCTGCAACACAAACGTCATCGATACGCGCAGGCCGCGCGGTTGACACTGTGGACCCCGCTGCATAGAGACGCCACTCCCGGTTAGCTCGTGCTTTCCGGCGTTCGTTTATTTGATGAAGTGAGAGCCATGTTCGCAATCGTGCGCACGGGCGGCAAGCAGTATCGCGTTGCCGCAGGAGACCGGATCGTCGTCGACAAGATCGATGGTGAGGCTGGAGCGCGCCTGACGCTGGGCGACGTGCTTTTCACCTCGACAGGTGCGGCTGGCATCACGGTCGCTGCCGAAGTTATTGCGCAGGCGAAGGCGGACAAGGTCATCGTCTTCAAGAAGAAGCGGCGGCACAATTACCGGCGCAAGAACGGGCACCGCCAGCAGCACACGATCCTGAAGATCCTGAGCGTCGGCGACGACGACGGGTCGCAGCGGCAGCAGGCAGCGGCGCCGGTCGAGGCTGTTCCGGTCGAGGCCGCGGTCGAGGCCGTCCCGGTCGAAGCAAACGCGGAGTAAGCGCAGATGGCACATAAGAAAGCAGGCGGATCGTCGCGCAATGGTCGCGATTCGGCCGGGCGTCGGCTGGGCGTCAAGAAGTTTGGTGGCGAGGCCGCGATCGCGGGTAATATCCTCGTACGCCAGCGCGGCACGCGGGTTTGGCCAGGTCGTAACGTCGGACTGGGCAAGGATCATACGTTGTTTGCGCTGACCGACGGTCGCGTGGCCTTTCACGAGGGCAAACAGGGCCGCAAATACGTTTCGGTCGATGCGCCGCTGGCGATCGCGGCCGAATAGTCGCGTTACCGCGCGGCTCGGTCGCGCGGCGATCGCTCAGGCAGCGAGCCGCGCATCGGCGTAGTCGCTATCGAATGTCCCGATCAACGCGCGATCGTCGTGGTTCCACGGGTGGAAACCCGGCATGAAGAACGCGAGCCAGGCGGGCACGAGTTTGCGCACGACGCCGGGATTGCCGAGCAGGTACCACGCAAGCCGCGCCTTCGCCCGCACGCCCGTGATGCCGTCCTGCGCGAGCAGATCGAGCGAACCCTGCCACCGCTTCGTCCAGAAACGCGCGGTGACGATCAGCATCATGATTGACCTGATCCGCCAGCGCTTACCACGGCTCCAGTCGCGCGTCGCATGGCGCCACGTGTCATAAGCCACACCCTTATGCTCGATCTCCTCGACCGCATGCCAGCGCCACATGTCGCGGTTCTCGCGGTCCGCACCCGCGAAATACGCTGGATTGCGCAGCATCTGGTGCGCCATCATCGCGGTATAATGTTCGAGCGCCATCGTCACCGCCAGGTTCAGTATCTCTGGCCGACCCTTGGTTAGCGCGAGGCTGTCGATCACCACCTGCTCGAGGTGATCGATGCGGTAGCCGGCGTCGATCACGCGCTGGTTGAATGAGACATGCTCGCGACTGTGCATCACCTCCTGCATGACGAACGCCTTGATCTCCTGCGCGAGCCGCGGCGGCGCACCGTCGCGGAACGCCTTGACCGATTCGACGAAGAACGCCTCGCCGCGCGGAAAGGTGATCGACAGCGCATTGTGAAACGCGGTCGCGATCGGATCGCCGTTCAGCCACCAGCGCCCCTGCGGCGCGTTGCGGCCAAAGCGGCGGTCGCGCGGGGTGATCGTAAGGTCGGTCGGGGTCTTGTTGGTGCGCA
>JAYTAR010000355.1:0-3301 GCA_043737455.1 Sphingomonadales bacterium
CAAGCATCTGTCGACGATCAAGGGTGGTCGGCTCGCGGTGGCGGCCGGCGCGGCGCATGTGACGACGTGGATCATCAGCGACGTTCCCGGCGACGATCCGTCGTTCGTTTCGTCGGGGCCGACCGTCGCCGATCCGACGACGCTGGCCGACGCGCGTGCGATCGTTGCCGAATATGCGATCGCCGTACCGCCCTCGGTCGCGGCCGCGCTGGTCGACCCTGCCAACGAGACGCCCGCATCGGATGCGCTGGGGCTGGCGGGAAGCCGGATCGAGGTGATTGCGCGCGCACGTGATGCGCTCGCGGCGGCGTCGGCGCTCGCGGCGGCGTGCGGCTACGCGGTGACCGATCTCGGCGACCAGTTGCAGGCCGAAGCGCGCCATCTCGGCGCGAGCCATGCCGCGCTGGCACGGCGGCTGGCGGGCGACGGGCGCAAGCGCGCGATCCTTTCCGGTGGAGAGACGACAGTTACGGTCGTCAACGCAGCCGGGCGCGGCGGACGCAACCTCGAATATCTGCTCGGCCTCGCGATTGCGCTCGACGGCGCACCGGACATCCATGCGCTTGCGTGCGATACCGACGGCATCGACGGGACCGAGGATGCGGCAGGCGCGATGGTGATGCCCGACACACTTGCGCGCGCCGCAGCCGTCGGACTGGACGCGGCAAGGCATCTGGCGGAAAACAATGCCTATCTTTTCTTCGAGGCGCTGGGTGATCTCGTCGTGACGGGCCCGACTCTGACCAACGTCAATGATTTTCGCGCGATCCTGATCGATGGCGCAGCAGGGGACACACTATGACCGGACCGCGTCGCTGGGACTATGCCTGGGTGCTGATCGTGCTGCTGTGGCTTGTCGCATTTCTCAACGCCGCCGACCGCTCGATCATCCTCGTGGTGATGCCCCAGATCCGCGACGAATTCGGCCTCGACAACACCGATTTGGCGCTGCTCAATTCGGTATTCTTCTGGATCTATGCGGTCGCGGCGTTTCTGGCGGGACGCATGGGCGACAGCGTGCGGCGCTCGCGCATCATCATCTACGGCCTGATCTTCTGGAGCGTGGCGACCGGGCTGACCGCGCTGTCGACGGGGTTCGCGATGCTGCTCGCGTTCCGCGGGCTGGTGGCGCTGGGCGAGGCGACCTATTACCCGACCGCGACCGCCCTCATCAGCGACTGGCACAAGCCGCGGTGGCGCAGTCGCGCCTTGTCGCTGCACCAGACCGCGGTCTTTGCGGGGGCAGGTCTGGGTTCGCTCTTCGCCGGGTTCCTCGCCGACCGCATGAGCTGGCACGCGCCGTTCGCGCTGTTCGCCGTCATCGGCATCATTCACGCCGTCGTGTTGTGGAAGTTCCTGCGCGACTCGCCGGTCGTGGTCGCCAAGGAAGCACGTGCCGAGCCGCTCGGGCTCGTCCTGCGCATCCGCCCCGCCGTCATGCTGTGTATCGTCTTCTTTCTTGCCAACGGCGCCTCGACCGGGGTGACGGTATGGGCGCCGACATACGTCCATGACGAACTCGGGCTCGATCTGGCGGGCTCGGCGCTCGTCGGATCGGCGACGATCAACATCGCCGGGTTCCTGACGGTACCGTTCGCCGGACTGCTGGCCGACTGGATGGCGAAGCGCTTTGCGATCGGGCGCTTCTACGTGCTTGCGATCGGGCTCGCGCTGGCCGCGCTGCTGCTGCTGCCGCTGACCGCGATGACCACTGCAGGCGGCGTCAGCCTGGTGCTGATCGCGACGAGCATCGGCAAGGGGCTGTTCGATGGCTGTATCTATAGCGCGATGCACGATGTCGTGCCGCCGCACGCGCGCGCGACTGCGGTGGGCGCGATGACGATGATCGGGTTCTTCGGCGCGGGGCTGACGCCGATCTTCGTCGCCAAGGCATCCGAGAGCTTCGGCATGGCGGCGGGCATGACCGCGCTTGCCGCGCTCTACGCCATCGCAGTCGTCGTCCTGATCGCGACGCGGGGTAGCACCGCGCGTGCGGTCGCGGCGAATGCCGCGGGTCCGCACGCATGAAGGCGCTGATCCTGACCGGGCCCGAGACGCTTGGCTTCGAGCAGGTGGCCGAGCAGCCGCTGGCACCCGACGAGGTAAGGGTGCGCACATTGTTCTCGGGGATCAGCGCGGGAACCGAATTGACCCAATATCGCGGCACCAGCCCGTTCATGGGCAAAAGCTGGGACGACGACCGCCGCCTGTTCGTCGCGGGCGCGACGCCGAGCTTGCCGTATCCCGTCCGCAGTTTGGGCTATGAGGAAGTCGGCGAGGTCGTCGAGATCGGGAGCGGCGTCGCCGACGTACTCGTCGGTGCGCACGTCTATGGCACCTGGCATCACCGCAGCCACGCGGTGGTGCCCGCCGCCTATGCGCGCGAGCGGGCGATGCCGCCGGGGGCCGACCCGCGCACCGGCATCTTCAGCCATATCGGCGCGGTCGCGCTGAACGGCGTGCACGACGCGCAGCTGCGCATCGGCGACGTCGTCGCGGTGTTCGGCCTGGGCGTGCCAGGCCAGATCGTTACGCAAGCGGCACGAGCGTCGGGCGCGCACGTCATCGCGGTCGATCCCGATCCGGCGCGGCGCAGGCAAGCGCTCGACCTGGGCGCGCACGAGGCGATCGAGGCAGAGGGCGCGGCCGAGGCGATCAAGGCGCGAACGGGCGGACGCGGTGCCGACGTCTGTATCGAAGTGTCGGGGGCCGCGCCCGCACTTGCCGAGGCGATCCGCGCGGTCGCGTGGAGTTCGCGCGTCGTTGCGATGGGGTTCTACCAAGGCGAGGTGCCCGGGCTGCGGCTGGGTGAGGAATTCCATCACAACCGTGTCCAGCTGATCTGTTCGCAAATCTCGGGCGTCGCGCCCGAGGCGAGCCATCGCTGGAACAAGCCGAGGCTGTGGCGCACGGCGGTGGAGCTGCAGCAGTCGGGCGCGCTGAACCTCTTGCCGCTGATCACGCACGTCGCCGACTTCGACGACGCGCCGGCGATGTTCGCGCGCCTGGCGGCGGGTGAGCCCGGCGTGCTGCAGGCGATGCTGAGCTTCCCAACATGACCTTGCGTGTCGGCATCCTGGGTCCGGGCGGGATCGCCGCGCGGCACGCCACCGCCGTCGCAGCGCTGCCTGACACGATGAGCCTCGTCGGTGTTTGCGGGCGCGACCAGCCTCGCGCGGCGGCGTTTGCGGCGGAGCATGGCGGGACCGCGTTCACCGACCTCGACGCGATGATCGACGCTGGCCTCGACCTGCTGATCGTCGCGCTCCCGCCGTTCGCGCACGACGGTGAAATCACTCAC
>JAYTAR010000356.1:0-3300 GCA_043737455.1 Sphingomonadales bacterium
CGTGTCGTTCGACGAAACGATCGCATCGGGTCGGTGGGCCGCGATCAGCCGCATCGCCGCTGCATGGCCGCTTTCGTAGCTGAAGTCGCCGCGTTCGACCGGTATCTCCGCGAACCCGGCGACGCGCAGCCGATCGAGCGCCCCGTTCAGCCGCGCTTCGCCCACCGTCGAATCGGGCGGGCCACCGATCAACGCGAAGCGCGTGCAACCGCTGGCGATCAACCCATCGACGAGGCGCGTTTCGCCGCGCGCGAATTCGCAAGCGACCGAGGCCACGGGCACCTCTTCCGACTGGCGATTGTAGAGAACCAGCGCGGTGCCGCGCGCTGCGAACGCGGCGAGCTGCGCGCCTGACAATCGCGCTGCGACGATCGCCCCGTCGACCTGATACCGCCACACCTGGTCGAGCACATCGTCGATCTCGCTCTCCGATTTCAGTGCGAACAGCAGCACGCGTGCGCCGCGCGCCGACAGCCGCTGCGTCAATTCGGCAAGCACTTCGGGATAATGAAGGTTCGTCAGGTTCGAGATGATGACGGCGACGATGCCCGTGCGCCGCGTGATCAGCGAACTGGCGATGGCATTGGGTCGGTAACCGATCGCATCGGCTGCCGCCATGATTCGCGCCCGCGTCGCTGGTGCGACCGACGCGCCGTGGCGGAATGCCCGCGAGACCGCCGACTGCGACACCCCTGCCGCTTGCGCGACATCGTACGACGTGCCGCCGGGGCGAGCAGGGTGGTTGGCGGGCAGGCGCGATCTCCGGCGGAATTGGTCACCGCGTGTAGCGGGCCGCGGAGGGCTTTGCCAAGCGGGGGATCAGGCCGCGGCGTCGAACAATCCCGCCAGCTGTTCGACCATGGTACCGCCGAGCTGGTCGGCGTCCATGATCGTCACGGCCCGACCGTAATAGCGCGTGACGTCATGCCCGATGCCGATCGCGACGAGTTGCACCGGCGACTTGGCCTCGATCCAGCCGATCACCTGGCGCAGATGCTTTTCGAGATATGAGCCCGAATTGACACTGAGCGTCGAGTCGTCGACCGGTGCGCCGTCGCTGATGACCATCAGGATCTTGCGGTCCTCGGGCCGCGCGATCAGCCGCGAATGCGCCCAGAGCAGCGCTTCACCGTCGATATTTTCCTTGAGCAACCCTTCGCGCATCATCAGGCCGAGCGCCGTACGCGCGCGCCGCCACGGCGCATCGGCCGCCTTGTAGACGATATGACGCAAGTCGTTGAGTCGCCCCGGCAGCGGCGGTCGGCCCGCCTGCAGCCAGTTCTCGCGCGCTTGCCCGCCCTTCCACGCGCGCGTCGTGAAGCCCAGTATCTCGGTCTTGACGCCGCAGCGCTCGAGCGTGCGCGCCATGATGTCGGCGCTGATCGCCGCGATCGAGATCGGCCGGCCGCGCATTGACCCCGAATTGTCGATCAGCAGCGTGACGACGGTATCCTTGAACTCGGTCTCGCGCTCGATCTTGTAGCTCAGCGAATGGCCGGGCGAAGTGACGACGCGCGCGAGCCGCGCCGCGTCGAGCATCCCCTCCTCCTGGTCAAAATCCCAACTGCGCGACTGTTGCGCCATCAGGCGGCGCTGCAGCCGATTGGCAAGCTTCGTCACCGCGCCCTGCAGCGGCAGTAATTGCTGGTCGAGATAGGCGCGCAATCGCACGAGCTCATCGGCGTCGCACAGGTCGCTGGCGGCGATCACCTCGTCGAACTGGTCGCTCCATGCCTTATAGTCGAATCCCGGCGTCAGCTCGGCGGGCGGACGATTGGGGCGAACGGGCAGCATGCCGTCCTGTTCGCCGTCCCCGCCCTCGCCGCCCTCGTCATCCTCGGCGCGCTCTTCGCCTTCGCTTTCCCCTTCGTCGTCGCTGTCATCGCCCTCGGCCTGCTCGCCGCGCGCCTCGGTCGCGCCGTCGCCGTCACGCTCCTCGTCGGTGTCGCCGCTATCGCTATCGGCGTCGTCGTCACCCTCGTCCTCGCCGTCATCGGGCTCGTCATTGTCGGGCGTCGCATCGCCCTCGATCAGTGACAGATCCTCGAGCAGCCGCGTCGCGAGTGTGGCGAAAGCGGCCTGGTCGTCGAGGACGAGGCCAAGTGCGTCCATGTCCGCCCCGCCCGCCTCCTCGATCCAGTCGCGCACGAGCGCGAGCCCCGCTTGCGTCCCCGGCGGTGGCGCGTCGCCGGTCAGCCGCTCGCGCAGCAGCAGCGCGACCGCGCTCGACAGCGGAACTTCGTCTTTCGCTTTGGCGCGCGCGATCGGGTCCGAGCGCATCCGCATCGCCAGTGCATCGGCAAGGTTGGCGCGCATTCCGGCCATGCCGCGCGCGCCCAGCGCCTCGACGCGTGCACCCTCGATGGCATCGAACACCGCGCGCGCGACCGGGGGGAGCGGCGCCGCGCGCGCGTGCAGCGCGGCGTCGTGAAGGCGCAGCCGCAACGCAAAACCGTCAGCGAAACCGCGCGCCTCGGCGACCTGATCGGGCGGAAGTGCGCGACCGGGCATCGGCACTTTCAGATTCTTGCCCGCCTGCACCGGCGCATCGGCGGTATAGGCAAGTTCGACTTCAGGTTCGCGCGCGATTGCGCGCGCAGTGCCGGTCAGGACGCTGCGAAACGCTTCGAGAGGGGTCTGGTCGGCCATCGGCGCGGTCCTAGTCGGTCGGCGCCGATGGCACGACGGCTTATTTCAGGTGCGCGGAAACGAACTTCGTCATTTCGAACATGCTGCACTCGTCCTTGCCGAAAATCTTTTTCAGCTTCTCGTCGGCGACGATGGTACGCTTGTCGCTTTCCTTCTGCAGCTTGTTCTTCTTGACGTAATCCCAGATCTTGCTGGTCACCTCGCTGCGCGGCATCGGCCCTTCACCGATGATCGCGGCCAGGTCCTTCGACACCGGCACGGGCGCGTGGATGCCGCCTGTTTTCGGCGCGGTGCTGTCAGCGGATTTGGCAGCCTTGGGCTTGGCTTTGGGTTTTTCGCTTTTTGCGGCTGCGGGCGCTTTCGCCATAACTCGACTCTCCACCTGTTACGACGGGCCAAAGCGTCCGCCTGTGCCACACCCTGCGGCAGGAAGGCGGCGTTTCGCAAGCGCTTGTTGCACTATTGCTTCACAGTTAGCGCAAGGGCGGGTCAGCGCGTGCGCGGCTCGAGCTTGAGCAAGCGCGCGTTAGCCCCGTCCTCGAGCAACCAGATCGCGCCATCGGGACCCTGTTCGACCTCGCGGATGCGTGCCCCCATCGGGTAGCGTTCAACCTCGCGCGCGCCCGTCCCGTCCGCGCCGCCGTCCAGTGT
>JAYTAR010000357.1:0-8104 GCA_043737455.1 Sphingomonadales bacterium
GGCGTCGGCAGCGTCAGCCGCACGAACGATCCTGTCGGAAACAGCACGCGCGCGGTCGCCAGCGCCTGTTGCGGGCCGATCATCGTCACGGGCAGCGGACCGGGCTTCGACTTATAGGGTGCCTCGGCGAGGCCGGCCCGCGCGAGCATAAGCAGCAGGTCCTTGCCGAACACCATCCACGCACCGCTGGTCGTCGTGAAGATCAGCGCCAGCGCGACCGCGATGCCACTCGCACGGTGCCAACCGTAAAGGCGCTGCGCGGGACTGCGCCAGCGCGCGATGCTGAACGCCGCGCGCCACTGCCGCCGCCTGGGCCAGCCGATCCACAGCCCGGTGATCGCCATCGACAGCAGGACCAGCCCCGACAGGCCGATGATGACCTCGCCATTGTCGTCACCGAGCAGGTGGTCGTGCAACCGGTAGACCCAGCGCATCGCGTCGCCCTGGAACGGCGTTGGCGCAGCCATGTCCTTTTCGCCGACCAGCCGCGCGCTTGTAGGATCGATCAGCAGCCGCCGTTTTTCGTGATCGACGTAGTATAGGTCGCCGCGGCCATCGACGATACCGATCCGCAGCGTCCCCGGCCCGCCGAGCGCGGCGATGCGGTCGAGCGACGCGGGCGGGCCGACGCCGACGACGGGGCCAGCCAGCCGCTCGATCTCGCGGTGAAAGACGAGCACCGACCCGGTCAGTCCCTGCAGCGCCCACAGTCCGCCAAGGATCAGCCCCAGCCAAAGGTGCACCGCGATCATAGCGCGACGCATTTCCTACAGTCCGATCCGCGCGGTCAGCTTTACCTGACGCGGCAGCCCGACGCCGAGCAGCCCGTTACCCGCCGCACTCCAATAGCGCGCATTTGCCAGATTGTCGGCGTTAAGCTGGAGCGTCAGCCCCTTGCCGATGTCGCTGAACGTATAACGCATGCTGGCTGACACCGTGGTGTAGCCGTCGATAAACGCCTGGTTGAAATTGTTGACCGGGCGAGCGCCGACGTGAAACGCACCCGCGCCCACCGCGAGGCCAACGACCGGGCGATATTCGACGAACAGGCTCGCGGTGTATTTCGGGGTGTTCTCGGGTCTGCGCCCGAGCAAAAGCGCGTTGTTCGACCGCTGGATCGTCGCGTCGAGATATTGCAGCGAGGCAGACAGCGACAGATCGGCGGTCACTTCGCCCGTCGCCGACGCCTCGACCCCGCGGTAGCGCGACTGGCCCGCCAGCTTGAACCGATTGTCGGTCGGATCGGTGAACGCCGACGGTCGGCTCACCTCGAACGCGGCGATCTGGAGCGTCACCGCGCGCAGCAGCTCGGCCTTGAAGCCGAGTTCATATTGCGTCGAGACGGCAGGGGGCAGCACCTCGTTCGCATTCGCCGTATTGGCGGGCGCGGTGCCGCCCTCCTCGAGCCCCTCGAGGTATGTCGCATAGACGCTGGTCTTCGCACTCGGCTTGAAGATCAGCCCGACCGACGGGGTCGCGCGGCTCAGCTTGAAATCGGTGGTGACCCCCGCGACGTTGGTCGCACGGCTGCGATAATCGCTGTAACGCAGACCGCCGAGCAGTTGCACGGGGCCGAGCACCGCGCGATCGACGACATAAAGGCCGCGGTCGCGCACGTTGAGCGGCGCCACCGTCAGCGCCGCGGTCAGCGGTGCGATCACCAGCGCGCGCGGTGCGAACAAATTCTGCGCGATCGACCCGGCAACCGCAGTCGCGGGCGTCGTCGCGCTGCTGCGCCCGTTTTGAAAGCGCCAGTTGCTCGTCGCGCCGACGATCAGATTGTGCGTGATCGGCCCGGTCGGGAACGCGGCGGCGAGTTCGGCGCGCAGATTGCGGTTGCGGTAGCGCTGGTCGCGCGTGCGAAACAGTTGCAGCACGCCCTCGCCCGTCGTCAGATTATACCCGCCGAATTGCGAAAAGTCGCGGTCGCGCACGGTGATCGCCTGCCCGCCCTCGACCGTCAGCGCGACCGACGGCGCGATCTTCCAGTCGAGCCGCGCCATCGCGTTCGTCGCATGCGCGTCGTACCGCAGCTCACGCGCGCCCAAATTACTACGCGGGCGCGGGATCGGCGGCAGCGCGACCCTGCCTGCGACGGCGGGAAGCAGCACGATCGCAGGCGTTTCGGTCACGTCCTTGGCGATATGCTCGACATCAAGGTTCAGCTTCAGCGTGCCGGTGATCGCCCAGTCGGCGGCGAGCGCGGCGACATAGCGCGACCCGTCGGTGCGATCGATGCCGGGGCGCAGCCGTCCGCCCGCCAGATTGATCCGAACGCCCAGGCGCTCACCAAGGCGTCGCCCGAGATCGACGCTGCCGCCGAACGCGCCATATAGGCCCGCCGACGCCGACAGTTCGGTGACGTCGCGATCGGCGCGCTTGGTGACCAGATTGACGATGCCCGACGGCGGCGCGAAGCCGTAATAAAGCGCGCCGACGCCTTTGAGCACCTCGACGCGGTCCTTATTCTCGATCGGCAGGTCGACGAGATTGACGACCGGCAACGAGCCGTTGAGGCGATAGCTCGTCCGGTTTTCGACCAGGATGCCACGGATCGCGACATTGTCGTAAGTGATGCCCGACAGTTGCGAACGGCTGACCCCGGCGGTGTTGCGCAGCGCATCGTACAGCCCCGCCGCCGCCTGTGCGCGCAGGACTTCGGACGAGACGACGTTGACCGTCAGTGGCACGTCGATCAGCCTGGCTCCGCGGAACGTCCCGACCTGAACGAGATCAGCCCCGAACCCCGCACGATCGGCGGTGACGATGATGTCGTCGAGGCGGCTCGGCGGCTCCTCCGCATGCGCGGTCTGCGCGACCGCGAGCGCCACTATCGAAATGCCGTAACCCAATTTCACGATCGAACCCCTGTGCTGAGGTTTCGATAATGCGAATGATTATCATCTGCAAGCGGCAAGTGGCGCCTACGTGCGGCGCGCCTCGCCGCGGACTGCGAGCAGGTACATCACCGGGGTGATGATGCGGCTAAATACCGTCGACGACACGAGGCCGCCGATGATGACCCAGGCGAGCGGGCCGTACAGGCCGCTGCCGCTCAGGGCTAAGGGGAGCAGCCCGCCGATCGCGGTGACCGAGGTGAGCAGCACCGGCAGGAAGCGGATCTCGCCCGCGCGCTCGATCGCGGCGCGTAGTTCCATTCCCTGCGCACGCAGCTGCGTGGTGAAGTCAACGAGCAGGATCGAGTTCTTGATCTCGATCCCGATCAGCGCGACGAAGCCGATGACGGCAAAATACGATAGCGAATAGCCCGTCAAAAACAGCGCGATCAGCCCGCCGAATGTGCCAAGCGGGATGACGCCGGCGACGACGGCGGTCTCGCGAAAACGCCCGAATTCGAGCACGAGCACCCCGAGGATGCCGAACACCGCGAGCAGGATGACAGGCCCCAGCCCGCCGAATGCGCGCGACGCCGCCTCCGCCTGCCCGCCATAAGTGATGCGATAGCCACGCGGCAGCTCGAGCTTGCCGACCCGTTCCTGCACCGCGCTCGTCAATTGCGAAACCAAGGCGTCAGGCTCGTTATAAGCGGTGATGGTCACGGTCCGCTGCAGCTTGAAGCGCGTGATCAGCGGCGGCACCGATTTCAGCACCGGCGTCGCGATCGCGCGGAGCGGGATGCTGCCGCCGCCAAGTGTGGGCACATAGACCGCGTCGAGCGCGGACACCGGTTGGTTGGCCTGCATCGGCAGGCGGACGACGATGGGCCAGCTGTCGCCCTCGCGGTCGTGCAGTCGGCTCGCGGTTTCGCCGCTGATCGCGAGGCGCAGCGCGCGACGTGCCTCGCCGGGCGCAACGCCGAGCAAAGCGGCCTTGCCTTCGTCGAGGCCAAGGTCGAGGTCGACGCGGTCGAAGGCGACGGGACTGTCGACGTCGCGCAGGCCCGGCACCGCTTTCAATTCGGCGACGACGCGATCGGAGATTTGGCGGATGACGGGCAGTTCGGCCCCCGCGACGCGCACCGCAATCGGCGCTTCCACCGGCGGGCCGTTCTCGAAGATGACCAACGTCACGCGGGCATCGGGAAACCGTGCCAGCCGCTCGCGCAGCCGCGCCACCATCTTGGGAGCCTCGACGACGTCCCAGCGGTCGAGCGTGGCAAAAATATCGCCGTAGCGCGCGCGCTCTTCGCGCGGAAAGATGTTGTAATAGATTTGCGGGTTGCCGCGCCCGGCGTTCTCCATCCGCCCGACGATCGCGCGCTCGGACTTCAGGATCGCCGAAACCGCACGCACCGCGCGCTCGGTCGCGGCGATTGTCGACCCTTCGGGGCTTTCGACGCGCACGAGCAGATATGGCGTCTCGGCGGGCGGGAACAGGCTGAACCCCAAAGCGGGCACCAACGCGAACGCACCCAGGCACAACGCCATCGCTCCCCAGAACCAGCGGCGCGGCGCATCGAGCGCACGGCGCAGGACCGGCGCGTAGAAGCGTTCGATGCCGCCGGTGATCGCGCGCAGCAGCCGGTTGCCCTCGACCGCATGCGGCCGAAGCACGCGGCTGGCGACGAACGGGATGATCGTCAGCGATACGAGCAACGAACTTGCGACGGTGACGATGACCGCCAGCGGCAGCCCGCGCGTGAAGTCACCGGCCCCCTCGGGCAGCATCGTCAGCGGGAGAAAGGCGAACAGCAGGACGCCGGTCGACCCCAGCACCGCCGCGCTGATCTCACGCGTGCCGGCGACGGCGGCGACGTCGGGCGGATCGCCGCCGCGGATATGGCGCTCGATATTCTCGGTCACGACGATCGAATCGTCGACGAGCAGCCCCAGCGAGATGATGAACCCCGAGATGCTGATCTGGTTGAGCGTATAGCCGAACACCGACAGTGCGAGCACGCCCATCGCGAGCGACAGCGGGATCGAGATCATCACGATCAGCGAGGGGCGCAGGCCGAGCGGAAGGATCGTCACGAGCACGAGCGCGAGCGCGATCGCGAAATCGCGCGTCAGCAGCCCGAGCTTCAAACGAATGTCGTTGCTCTGGTCGAACGCGACCGCCAGCTTCATGTCGGGGGGCAGGTCGAGGCGGAATTCGTCGACCGAGCGAATCAACGCGTCGCGCAGCGTGCCCGCATCGATCTTGTCCTTCTGGCGAACCGTCACGAACACCGCGCGCTGGTCGTTGTAGCGCGCCAGATGCGTGCGCTCGCCTTCCGCCCAGTCGACCTGCGCGACGTCGCCGACGGTCAGCACGCGGCCGTCGCCGCTGCGCACCGGCACCGCGCGCACGGCATCCAACGTGCGATACGCGCCGCCCGCGTCGATATTGTAGCGCCGCCCCTCGGCATTCACCGAACCCGCGGGCAGATCGACGCCGCCCGCCGCGATCGCGCTGGCGACACTCGCTGCCGGGAGCCTGGCTTCCGACAGACGCCCGCTGTCGATCGCGACGCGCACCTCGGGCCGCGCAAGCGCGTCGATCGCGACCTGACGCACGCCAGGCACGACGTTCAGATGCTCGCGCAGATCCTCGGCATATTTCGCCATGCGCAGCCACGACGCGCCCTCGCTGACGAGCGCGAGCTGCAGCGTCGCCGCCTCGGTCGTGCGCGGGCGGCGGAACGCGATGCGCTGGATGCCTTGCGGCAAGCGGTCGCGGATCGTCCCCACTTCGCGCACCACGCGGTCGAGCGCGCGCTCGGCGTCGGTGCCGTAGACGAATTGGACCGCGATGACCGCGGTCCCGTCGGTACTCGTCGACCGGATATCGCGAACGTCGTCGAGCCCCTGCAGCAGGTCCTCGATCGGCTTGGCGACGGTTTCCTCCATCGCGGCGGCATCGGCGCCGGGTAGGATGACGGTGGTGATGGCGGTCGAGATCGGAAAATGCGGATCGACCGAGCGCGGGATCGACAGGAATGCCGAGACGCCCAGGATCGCGAGCAACAAAAACGCGACGAGCGTTGCCTGCCAGTTGCGGACGGCGAACGCGGTGACGTTCAAGGGTGGCTCACCGGACCGGGCCGATGGGCACGATCGCCATCTTGTCGGCAAGCTGGTCGACGCGCGACGTCGCGACCCATTCGCCCGCGCGCAAGCCGCCGGTGACGCGGATCGCGGCATCGGTCGCATCGGCGACCTGGACCTTGCGCAGGCTCACGCGGCCGCGTGCGCGGTCGACGACATAGACGAACCCCTCTCCCGCGCGTGGCGCGAACACCGCCGCCGATGGCACCGCCAGCGCGATGTCGGGCGTGCCCGCCGCCGTGATCCGTGCGGTTGCGATCTGTCCCGAGCGCAGCGCGTCGGACATCGGCAGCGCGATCTCGATCGCAAAGGTTCCGGTACGCGCATCGGCACGCCCCGCGATTTCGCTCACTTGGCCCGTCACGGTCGCGCCACCCGCCAGCGCCACGCTTGCGGGCGCGCCGACGCGGATGCGCTGCGCATCGCGGTCGGTCAGCGGTACGCGCAGGACATAGCCGCTAGCCGCCTCACCCAGGATCAGCACCGGCGTGCCCGCCGCGACGACCTGCCCCGGCTCGGCGAGTCGCGCGAAGATACGGCCCGGGCCGGGCGCGACGATCGTCGCGGCGTTCGACTGGAAACCGGCGGCGCGGACCCGCGCCTCGGCCGTGGCGAGCGCGGCCGTTGCGGCATCGACACGCGGTCGCGTCACCCACCCTTGCGCGAACAGGGTCTGCGCACGCGCCGATTCGGCAGCCGCACGGTCGCGTTCGGCGCGCGCCACCGATAGATCCGCGCCCGTCGTGGTCGCATCGAGCGCGGCCAGCACCTGCCCGCCGCGCACGCTGTCGCCATCGTCGACGCGCAGCGTGGCGATCCGGCCGGCGCTGGTGAAGCCCAGGCTGGTCTCACGGCGCAGCGCGACGGTGCCGGTGACCGCGATCGTCTGCGCACTTGCCTGTGCGCCGACTTGCGCGATCCGTACCTGCGGCGGCTGCTGCGGCTTTGCCATCGGGTTTTGCGTGGGCGAACACCCGCCAAGCAGTACCAGCCCCATCAGATACGCGCGCATGATCACCTCACCCCGCGAACCTAACCAACGGGTAGCAAATTGCAACCGGGATTGCTGGTCAGGCGCGCAGCTTCCAGCCGCTCTTGAGCACCACATAGCAAAGCACTGCGAGCGCGACGTTGAGCACAAGGAGCACGATCGCTCCCTGCATCACCGGCGAATCGGCCTGCCCCAGAAACCCGTAGCGAAATCCCGAGATGACGTAATGGAACGGGTTCGCGCGGCTGAACGCCTGGAACTGCGGCGACAGTCGGTCGATCGCGTAGAAAGTTCCCGACAGCAAAGACAAAGGCGCGACGACGAAATTGGTGACCGCGGCGGCGTGATCGAACTTCTCCGCCCAGATCGAGGTCAGCACCCCCAGGAAGCTGAGCATCGCCGCCCCCGCGAGCCCGAAGAACAACACCGCCCAAAGGTGGCGCGCGCCGACGTCGACGCCCGGCCAGAACAGCATCGCCAGCCAGATCGCGCCCCCCACGCACACCGCGCGCGTCACCGACGACGCGACGAGCGCCAGCAGCAACTCACCGTCCGACAGCGGCGGCATGAGATAATCGACGATCGTGCCCTGCAACTTGCCGACCAGCAGCGAAAAGCTCGCATTGGCGAACGCGCTCTGCATCATGCCCATGACGATCAGCCCGGGCGCGATAAAATCGGCATAGCTGTGCCCCAACACCTCGCGCTTGGCTCCCGACAGCGCGACGGTGAAGATCGCCAGAAACAACAAGGTGGTGATCGCGGGCGCCCACACGGTCTGCAGCTGCACCTTGAAAAAACGGCGCACTTCCTTGATATAGAGTGTCTGCAACCCGCCCCAATTGACGTTTCGGATCGTCGCGACGCCGGGTTCGGCACGCGCGGGATGGCTTTGGGAAAGTACGGGGGACTGGTCGGACATGGCGGCAGCGCCTATCGGCTACCCCAACCGCCCGCAACGGGCATTGACGATGATTTGCCGAAAGGATGATTTTGGCCTGGACCGACGAGCGCATCGAACAGCTGAAGATGATGTGGGACAAGGGACTGACCGCGAGTCAGATCGCCGAAGCACTTGGTGGGGTGAGCCGCAATGCGGTGATCGGCAAAGCGCACCGGCTGG
>JAYTAR010000358.1:0-8083 GCA_043737455.1 Sphingomonadales bacterium
CGCGCGAGTGCGATCATTCCCGCCTTTGACGCGGCATAATGCTGGTTGAACGCCGTGCCGAAGCGCGGCGCAACCGATGCGGTAAACACGATCCGTCCACCGTTCCCGGCGGCGACCATATGCCGCAGCGCCACCTGTGCGGTGCGGCGCGCGCCCATCAGATTAACTTCGATCATTCGCGCCCAAGCTTCGTCAGTCTGCTCGACGAACGGAGTGCGTCCCCCGCCGCCAATGCCGGCATTGATGAACGCACCGTCGAGGCGACCGAAACGCTCGACCGTTGCGCTCATGGCTCGGTCAAGCGCGGCGGAATCGGTGACGTCGCACGTCTCAGCGATCGCGGCACCACCGTGCGTAACGATCGCTGCCACGGCTTGGGCATTGCGCGCCGGATCGCGCGCGAGGATCGCGACGCCGCATCCAGCGGCGGCCAATCCCGCCGCGATCGCCTGCCCGATGCCGCGATTACCCCCAGTGACGATCGCCACCTTGCCGTCCAGGTTCATCGGATGCGCGCGCATCTCCGCAGTCGCGCCGATCACCAGCCTTTCCCCGTCTGTCGCGCCAAAAGCACGGCGACGCGCCAGTGCGCGAGTGCCGCAAGCACGAATATCGGCGTCACCCACATCAGCGCCATGTGCAGCCCCGCTGGCCCTTCTTTTGCGCCGAAGCCGTCGCTCAGCACTCCAACCAGCAACGGGCCGCCGCCCATGCCCACGATATTCATCGTGAACAGCATGGTCGCGCTTGCCGTGCTGCGCGCGTCGGCGGGAACCAATTGCTGGAGCAATGCAAACGTCGGCGCGACATAGGCCATGAACAGCCCGCACGGCAGTACGAGCAACGCCAGCGTCACGCGCCAGTCGCTCGCCGTCATCGCGGCGAGAAACAGGGGAGCGGCGATCGCGAAGCCGATTGCGGGCACCCATGCGTTGGCCGCGATACTTCGCCGCGCGAGCCGGTCGGTGATCAGCCCCGAACCGAGAATACCGATCGCCATGCCGAACGCGATCGCAGGACCGAACCAGCGCCCAACCTCACCCAGCGTCATCCCCTGCACGCGCATCAGATAGGCGGGCGCCCAGTTGAGCACCGCCCAGCCGACCATCGCCGACAGCCCGGCGGCGATCGATAGCCAGCGCAGCCGCGCGTCGGTCGCAAACAGGCGTATGACGTCGCCAACCGAGGTCGCACGCACCTCCGGCGACGAAAGCGTGGCGCGGGGTGGTTCGGCGACCAGCCACCAGATCAGCGGGCCGAGGACAAAGCCCGGCGCTGCAACCGCGACGAACGCCCAGCGCCACCCCCAATCCGCGACGACCCAACCCGCGAGCGCACTGCCGAGCACGAGCCCGATCGGGGTACCGAGTGTATAGATCGCAGTCGCGGTCGCACGCCGTGCCGGGGGAAAATGGTCGGCGATCAGCGAGAACGACGGCGGCGACCCACCCGCCTCGCCAATGCCGACGCCGATCCGCGACAGCGCGACGTGCCAGACGTTGGTCGCTGCGCCCGTCGTTGCGGTGAAGATGCTCGATACCAGCGCGCTGATCGCGATGACGCGCACGCGCCCCGTACGGTCGGCCAGCCGCGCAACGGGTAGGCCGAACAAAGTGTAGAACAACGCAAAAGCAAGACCGGTCAGCAACCCCAGTTGCGTATCGGTCAGTCCGAGTTCGCGTCGCATCGGTTCGGCCAGGATCGCGACGATCTGCCGCTCGACAAATGCCTGGGTGTAAAGCGCTAGCAGCAGCGCGAGCACGAACCATGCGCGCGCATCGGGGCGGTCATCTTCACGACGCATGGCGGACCATCCAGTCACGGCAGATTTGCACTGCCTGTGCCGCCTTGTCGGGCTGGCCGAAATAATAATGGTTCGCGCCGGCGATCGTCACAAGCTCGCGGTCGTCATGGGTGACCGCGTCGAACAGGCTTTGTGCCTGATCAGGCGTGCAGGCGTCGTCGGCCGAATTTGATATCAGCAGAACCGGCACCGAGATTTGACGCGCACAGGTCAAGCCATCGACGCGCGCATCGTCATAAGACCATTGCGACAGCCACGACCGCAACGTGCAGAAACGCGCAAGGCCGACCGGACTCATGTTAACGACGCGCGGGTCGCCGAGGTAGCACCATCCCGCGCGGCGGTCGTTGGAATCGATTGTGGTGTCGAGCCACCTCGGATCAGCCATCGTGCCGTGGACGACGAAGCCAAATTCCTCGTCGCGGCGGCCCTGGGCTTTCAGCACCGCGAGCTTGTCCTTCACCCAAGCGGTGATACGTCGGTTACGCGCGATCTGTGCTGTACGGTAGCGGTCGAGAAACACCGCATCATAGGGGGGCCGTGGGGCCGCGTCGTCGTAAAGATCGAGCGCGGCGTCGCGATCGTCGGGGTCGGATTCGTTGCGGATCGACGCGTCGAGCCATTCGGTCAGCGTCTCGTGCCGCGAGCGGTGCGCGGCGAGCAGCATGACGCCATCGGCGGGGATCAGCCCTGCCCCGACCAGCGAAACCGGATCACCGGCAGGCGTTTGCGTGATGGTCGGGTGTTGAGCCTGCGCCTGGTAGAACAGCGACAGCGACCCGCCGCCCGACCAGCCGCCGAGGATCACTCTGGCATAGCCCAAGCGCTGCTTTGCCTCACGCACGACCGCCCCCAGATCGAGCGCGACCTTTTCCATGATCAGCGCGCTGTCGGTACCGCGATAGCGGCTGTCGGCGACGATGACGTGCAAGCCTGCCTTGGCAAAGGCGGTGATCATCGGCAGATACGCCTGGCCCCCGACAGGGTGCATGAAGATGATGACCGTGTCTGACGGTTGCGGCGGTTTCAGCCAATGTGCGGTGATCGCGATGCGGTCGATTTCACCGCCATAAGTTTCCTTGAAGCGCTGCTTTTCCTCAAACACGATCAACAGCGGTTTGCGTTCATAGCTCATCGTCGCGGTTTTCCCCTCTGCACGGGCATGTGGCGGAGGCCGTGAAAGATCGGGCCCCCGCGAAGCACTGGCGGGCCCGCCAATGCAAGATCGGGAAAGGTCTCGAACAGCAAGCGTGCCGCGACCTTGGTCTCGATCCGTGCCAGCGTCGCGCCGAGACACGTATGACGTCCGGTTGCAAAGCTGAGATGGCAGCGAGAATTGGCCCGAGTGACGTCGAAACACGCGGGATTGGGGAAGACGCTTGGGTCGCGGTTCGCTGCCGCCAGCACGATCATCAAATTAACGTGCGGATCGACGACGTGCGGTCCCAGCGCGAGCGGCGCAACGGTTCGGCGAAAGATCATGTGCAGCGGCGGTTGCAGCCGTAATGCCTCGTCGACCGCGGTATCCCATTGCGCGGTACCACCTGCCAGTGCCGCCCGCGCGTCAGCGTCTTCGATCAGTAACCGCGCAGTCTGCGCGATCGCTGTCGTGGTCGTCTCGTGGCCGGCGTTGAAAAGAAAGATGGCCTGATGGACAGCCTCTTGGGCGGACAGGCCGGGCGCGGGCGTGCCGATCCGCTCGCTCATGAAGCGCGTCATCGCCGCCAGCGCCGTTTGCGCGGTTCCGATCGTCTCGGCGCTCGCGGTCGGTTCGAGCGCGGCGACGACATGTGATGCGCCGTCGCCCAGGCGTGTCGCATCGTCGATCGACAGCCCAAGGATCGCCGCAATGATGGCAAGCGGCAGCGGGCGAGCAAAGGCTTCGATCAGATCGAAGCCGTCATCCTGATCGTCGGCGATCGTCGACAGCGTGGCGGCGGCGACGGTCTCCACCAGTTCGGCAAGCGTGTTCAGCGCGCGCGGCGTGAAGGCCGCTGCCATCGCGCCGCGCACGCGCCCATGGTCGGGCGGGTCCATGAAGGTCATGGTATGCGCGTTGTGATCGCGAAAATGTCCCGGCGGAAACGTGCGCAGGACGCGTTCCGGACATTTCCTTACCGCTTCGCGATCGGCAAGTGCAGCTGTGGCCGGTGCATGCCCGACGATCGCAACGCTATTATCGGAATTGCGAAAGACCGAGGGACCCCGGTGCAAATCGTCATAGACGGCAAAAGGAGCAGCCCGAAGCTTCGGCGATGCGATGTCGAACTGCCCCGTAGGGATCATGCCGACAATGCCAAGGGAAAAAGCGGTCCGTCGAACGGCGCGCCGTCGGCGAGCATCGGATCTTCACCGAAGCGCAGCGCATGCGGACCGGCAACGAAGCGCGCGTCATCGCCGATGTAGCGTAGCACGACGGCGCGCCGTGTCTGTCCGGCGCACCGGTTGGGACCCGCGCCGTGCAGCGTCAGGGCTGAAAAGATCAAAGCGTCACCCGGTACCATCGTCCAGGCGATCCTGTCAGCGTCGACGTCCCTCGAAAAATTCGGCGCGGGCGGCAAATCCATGTTGCGCATCTTCCGCGTCGCTGGCGTGTCGGGCTGCGTAGGGCGATACCGGTGCGCGCAGCGGTGCGAGCCCCGCAGATATTCGACGCCACCATTGTCGGGCGTCACCGGATCGAGCGCGATCCAGATGCTGAGAACCTGCGCCCCGGTTACCGGCCAGAACGGAAGGTCGTGATGCCACGGCGTCGGCGATGCGGTGCCGCCGTCCTTGACGATGATCTGATCGTAGAACAGCCGTGCCGCGCCGCTGCCGAACATCTGCAAGGCGGCAGCTGGCAGCGCCCCGCTGCAGGCCATCCGGGCCAGGTCAGCATCGCGCCGCCAGCTGTGCAGGTCCGAGAAATACCGGCCGTGCCCGCCATCGGCGAGGAAATCCTGCGCGAACGGCGATGGCGTCGCCATGGCACGCGCAACGGCGCTGCGCAGCACGGCAACCCCGGCCTCGTCGACGAGGCCGCGCAGCGCAACGACGCCATCGGTATCGAACGCGGACACCGCCGCATCGTCAAGCGCGGGGCGCGGCGTCGCCAGCTCAAGCGGCACGAGGTTCGTCCTGGCCGACGACCGGATCAACCAGTCGCAACCGCAAAATATCCTTGCGGATCTTGCCGACAGCCGACAGCGGTAGCGGCTCGGTTTCGAACGTGAACGACTTCGGGCATTTATAGCCCGCGATCGTCGTGCGACAATGCACTGCAAGGTCATCAGGCGTCGCCGACGTGCCGGGTGCGAGATGGATGAAGGCATGCACCCGCTCGCCCCAGGCTGCGTCGGGCGCGGCGACCACGGCAACCTGTCGCACTGCCGGATGGCTGGCGATCGCGCTTTCGACTTCGGACGACGACACATTCTCGCCGCCGGTCACGATCATGTCCTTCAACCGATCGGTCACGAACAGATAGCCGTCGTCGTCGAGATAACCGACATCTCCCGTACGCAGCCACCCCTCCCGCAGTGCGGATGCCGTTGCCGCGGGATTGCCGAGATAGCCCGCGAACAGCCCCGGCGTCTGTGCGCAGATTTCGCCCCACGCGCGACGTCGAACTTCCTTGCCCGCGTCATCCATGATCGCGAGGCGCACGCCGACGATCGGTCGCCCCGCTGCCCGCAGCAAAGTACCACCACGCGCGTGATCGGTGGCCACTAGGGTCGCCAGGCCCCCGCCCGCCTCGGTCTGGCCATAGAATTGATTGAATTTGAGCCCTGGAAAAATGTCCAGCGCGCGGCGCAGCACTGGTCCGGGGATCGCGGAGGCGCCATACCCGATCGCGCGCAGGCTCGACAGATCGCGCGTCGCGACTTCGGGATGTGCTACCAGCCAGCCGATCATCGTGGGGACCAGCGCGGTCGCCTCGATCCGGTGTCGCTCGATCAGCGCGATCAGCGCGTCGATCGTGAACTGTGGCATGCCGAACTGCACACCGCCCCACGCCGCGACCGCATAGCTCGGCCCCAGGGCCGCGAGGTGGAACAGCGGCGTCGTCTGAAGGAAGCGGGGCTGAAGCCCCCAGTCAAGATCGCGCAAGATGTGTTGCAGGTTGAACGCAAAGCCACGCCGCGTCACGCGCACGCCCTTGGGCAGTCCGGTGGTGCCCCCGGTGAACATAATCGCCCAGTCGTCGCCCTCGTCGACCGCGATGGGATCGATCGCGCGTGCCGATTGCAACGATTCGTAAGCGATCTCGCCTGAACCCGACCAGCTGACCAACACCGGCCGAGATCGAAGCGCGGCGACAAGAGTGCGTGCCATATCGAGGTGCGCGGCATCGGCGAACATCATGTCGGGTGCGGCCTGATCGAGCAACTGTTCGAGTTCGCGTGGCGCAAGCCGGGTGTTCATCGGCACCAGCGTGACGCCCGCGATCGGCGCGGCAAAGGTAAGTTCCAGATATTCGACGCTATTATGAGCCAACACCGCGACCCGCCGCGCGCGGTGTTCGACCAGCGCACCGGCTAGGCGACGAACCCGTTCGAGCGTTTCCGCCCATGTGAACGGATCGCCGTCAACGCGCGCGAACGATGGCGACGAGCCGTAGAGTTGAGCCGTTCGAAAAGGCAGATTGGCGAGGAACATGGCTGCGTCTTCCCTCCTTCGTCAAGCGCTGGCGGCGCGGACGATAGCCTTGCGAGCGTGTGTTACGTCGGTCCAGCGCGCGATCGCCGCGCGTGCATGACGCGCGTCCTCGGCAAGGATGGAGTCGTGATCGGCGGTCGGGCAGGTGATCTCGACCTGAATTCCGTTGGGGTCATAGGTGTAGATCGATCGCACGAAGCCGTGATCGATCGGCCCGTCGACCTTGATTTTCGCGGCGGTCAGCCGGTCGCGATAGGCGATGAGGTCGGCCTCACTCGCGACGCGCAGCGCGATATGACGGTTGAACCCGCTCGTCTGTCCGAACTTCGCTTTGGCAAGATGGTCGGGCAAATCGAAGAAAGCGACAAAATTTCCGTCTGCCAAGCGAAAAAACAGATGCATGTAATCGAGCGGCGTAGTGGTTCCAGGCGCCTCGTCGAAAACGAGCGCCGCCGCCAGCTCGAGGCCCAGGACATCCTCGTAGAAAACGCGCGTTTCCTCGGCATCGAAGCACCGGAATGCGGCGTGATGAATACTGAGCACAGGTGGCAGCGGCGACAGTTCGGCAGGCATGATGACCCTCTTATCCCTCGAATGCCTTAGAACACCCGCCGACTGAACGGTCAATCAGTGAAATCACCCAAAGGCACCGGATTACGGGTTGACCGATGTGGCGGTTCGGGCATGATCGCGGATGGGGCACCCGTGAGAGGTGCCGCAGACAGTGGGAGAGACCGATGCAGTCCGCCAGACCGACCCGCCGCGCACGGCTTTTCATCGGCGTTGCAGCCGCCGCCTTGTTTGCTGCCGCTTCTCCTGTCGTGGCGCAGACGCCCGCGGCCGATCAGTCGAGCGCGACCGACATCGTCGTGACCGGCTCGCGCATCCGTCGCCTCAATAACGAGGCCAACCCGGTCACCGCGATCGGCCAGGCCGAGTTCCAGGAAAAAGGGTTGTCGGCATCTGAAGACCTGCTGCGCGCGCTGCCGATTAATTCCGGCTCGGTAAACAGCCCCGATACGACCGGAAGTCCTTACACCGTCGGCACTGCGCAGTTCAATTTGCGCGGGCTGGGGCTCGCTTCGACGCTGACGCTCATCAACGGGCGACGGCAGGTCGTTTCGCCGATCCCGAACGACGACGGGTCGAGCTTCGTCGACATCAACACGATACCGCTGGTGATGGTCGAACGGCTCGAGGTGCTGCAGGACGGCGCGGCCGCGCTTTACGGCTCGGACGCGGTTGCGGGCGTCGCCAATTTTATCATGCGCACGAAGATGGATGGCGTCGAAATGCGCGGCGGTTTTCAGACGACCACGAAGAACCGGCAGGAAGATTATACGCTCGGCATCGTTGGCGGAACGCGGCTTGGCAATTGGGACGTCGTGGCGGGGGTCGAATACATCAAGCGAACGCCGCTCGCGATGGCCGATCGCCCGTTCACCAACGGCAAAATCCGCTCCGCGTTGGGCTTTCCCGGCGCGTTCGCCCCGACTGGATCGCCGCCGCTGATCGATCGCAATTGTGCGGCCGCAGGGGGCATTCCAACCCCGATCGTCGCGGGCCGCACCGACATCGGCTTTTGCGGTTCGGACCTGACGAAAAACTTCGACCTGATCTCGCCTGAAGAGCGCGTGA
>JAYTAR010000359.1:0-3283 GCA_043737455.1 Sphingomonadales bacterium
TTCCGCAACATTCACCGCCAGGGGTGACGCGCCTCAGTTCGCCGTCATCCCGCCATCGACGGTGAATTCGGCGCCGGTGATGTAGGCGGCCTCGTCGGACGCCAGGAACAGGTTCATGTTGGCGATGTCGTCCGGCGCGCCCATCCGCCCCATCGGGATCAGCGCGATGACCGCGTCGTAATTGCCCGAATTATCCTCCGCCGCGACGTCCTGCATGTTGGTCAGGATCATGCCGGGATGGACCGAGTTGACGCGGATATTTTCCTTCGCGCACTCGATCGCGATCGACTTGGAGAACATTCGCACCCCGCCCTTGGCCGCGCCATAGGCGCCGCATGCGGGCACGCCGATCTGCCCGACGACCGACGAGATGTTGATGATCGCCCCGCCCTTGCCGGTCTTGCGCATCGCCAGCACGGCGCGCTTGGTGCCGTGGAAGACGCTCGTCAGATTGACGTCGTTTTGCAGAGTCCAGTCGGCCAGCGTTAGCTCGCCGATCAGCCGCAGCACCGCGATCCCGGCATTGTTGACCAGCACGTCGATCCGCCCGTGCGCTGTCTCGATCGCCGCCATCACCCGGTCCCAGTCGGCCTCGCTGGTGACATCGTGCGCCAGCGCCTCGGCCTGGCCACCCGCCGCGCGAATGTCAGCGGCGACCTTCTCTGCCCCCGCTCCGTCGCGGTCGGTGCAATAAACGATCGCGCCTTCCTCGGCGAAGCGCTTCGCGGTCGCGCTACCCAGCCCGGGAACCGACGCCGCGCCCGTCACGAGTGCGATCTTGCCCGACAAACGACCCATGAGACTCTCCTGAAAAAATAAGGGCGCGGCCAGCGTACCGACCGCGCCCCCGATGCGACACTAGCAAATGATCAGAACTTGAACCCCGCGGTCACGCCGTAGGTGCGCGGTTCGCGTGCCGAGGCGAACGACCACAGGCCCGCCACGGTGAAGGCGGCGGTCGTGCCACGATCGTCGAGCAGATTGCGCCCGAACACGGTGACGTAGGCCTGCGTCCCGTTGAGCCGGAATTTTGCAGTAACGCTCGCATCGAGAAGACTCTGACGGTCAGTGCGAACGCGGGAATCATTCCCGTTGACGACAAGTGGAGCAGACGGCTGCGTGACAATGACGCCGGTCGGGTTCAACGGCGTTGGCACTCCAACCGAGGCATTCGGCAAGGTTCCCGTGATCGGCCCCAATGAAATCTGCTGATCATACCGGCTAATGTAGCGATATCCGGCGTTAAAGATCAGGTCGACAGAGTCGAGTTTAGCAACATACTCGGCACCGAGGGAGAACGACATTTTCGGCGAGTAGATCAAATTGTTTGCGCTATAGTCCAGGAGCGTTGGCGTTCCGGTAAATGCTGCGGTGCGTGGATCGGCCAAGCCGCCCACTGGCGGCAAGGCGAGGAGTGCAGCTGCCCCTGCCGGAATGGTACCGGCGAATGTCGGCAAGACGTTACCGATCGAGTTCCCCGCGATGAAACCCCTGGTCTTCGAGTCGAGCAAGCCCAACGTCGCATTGAACTTGAGCCCTTGTGCTGGACGAAGGGTCGCATCGATTTCGAGGCCCTTGATCGTGGCCGAGCCGACGTTTGATGTGATGGTCTGGTTTCCCGTCGGACCACCTGGGATAGTCGTGTTCTGCTGAAGGTCATTATACTTCGAAAGGAAGGCCGCGACATTGAATTGAAGCATGCGGTCGAACACATCGAGCTTCGTACCGACCTCATAGCTGTCGACTGTTTCCGGACCATAGGGTGTGCCTGCAGTCGATGCTTCGGCCGCGCGCGGCGAGAAGCCACCAGAGCGATACCCTCGTGACCAGCTCGCATAGATCATGGTGTTCGCATCAGGTCGATAGTCAACGCCGACTTTGGGCGTAAACTTGTTGAAGCTAGCGTTACCGTCACCAACCACGCCGGTCGTTGCAAACGCATTCCTCAGCTTCTTTTCATCACGCGTGTAACGGCCGCCGAAGGAAAGGCGAAACTTATCCGCAAATGCCCAGTTGAAGTCACCGAATGCGGCATAGGATTTGGTATTCCCGTTGACGATCTGCGGATTGGCGTCCGCCGTTCGCGGATCCACTGCAGGATTGAACCCAAACAGTCTCGTCCATTGTTGCAGCTGATAGCGCGACTTAAAGTAATAGCCACCGACGACATAATCGAAGCTTTCAAAAAGCTTACCTGCGAAACGAACCTCTTGGCTGAACTGGCGATAATTTTGGCGCCGCAGAACGTAATAGAGATCAGTTGTCGACGCATCAAAATCCTGCGTCTGGTTTTCTTTAGATTTGCGGAAGGCCGTGATCGACGTGAGTTTCACGCCGCCAAAGTCGTAGTTCATTTCCAGCGTCGCGGAAGGTGCGCTGTACTTGCTGTTCGCAGGGCTGGTAAAGACGGTATAAAGATCGTTCGTCGTGTTGCGATTGCACTCGTTTGCCGGTTCGAACAAACAGAACAGCTCTCCCGAGCGAGCGATATTGCTGTTGGTCACGTCGAACTTCTGCGCCTGCTTCTCGACGGTCAACATCGCGTCGAAGTTGCCCCCCGACGGCTTGACCAGCAGCGTCGCGCCGAAATTCTCGTTGTTGCTGCCGCCAGCGCGCTTGCCGGTGTTGGCGTTGCGATAGAAACCGTCGCCCTGGCTGTGGAAATAGAAGCCCTTGACGCCGAACGTGTCGCCATCGCCGAAATTGACCACCGCGCGCGTCGCCCAGCTGCCGAACTTGCCATAGCTCGCCTCGGCTTTGAGTCCGGGACGCATCGTCGGCTTGGTGCGGCGGATGTTGATGACGCCGCCGATCGTGTTGCGGCCAAATAGCGTGCCCTGCGGACCGCGCAGCACCTCGATCTGGTCGATGTCGAAGAAGTCGAGCAGCTGACCGGTGTTGGTGCCGATGAACACGCCGTCGACGACCACGCCGACGGTCGGCTCCTGCGACTTCTCGATGTCGGCATAGGTCAGGCCGCGGATCGACAGGTTGGCCGCCTGCGCGCCCGAATTCTGCTGCGTGATGAGCAGGTTCGGCGCGGCGCCCTGAAGATCGCCGATGTTGGTCGACGCCTTGTTCTCGAGCGCGGCCGCGTTAATCGCGGTGATCGCGACCGGGGTCGTCTGCAGGGTCTCGTTGCGGCGACGCGCCGTGACGATGATCTCGTTGGGGTTGGTCGTCGTCGACGAATTGGCGGCAACGGCGGCGGCCGGGTCGCTGGCGGTCGGCGTTGCCACCGCGTCCGGTGCCGGTGCCACAGCGTCCTGCGCCATTGCGGGAA
>JAYTAR010000360.1:0-8077 GCA_043737455.1 Sphingomonadales bacterium
GTCGCCAACGCATTGGTAGAATTTCAGGTTCCGCCAACCTCGCTCGCGCGCGAATGCAAGTTGCCTTGCTACCGGCGAGCGCCCGATGACCGCCAGCGCGACGCGCTGTTCGATATCGACTGCCGGAATTTCAAGTGAGCCGAGCAGCGACGTGCACATCGGGCAGGGTCGTTCGCGATCGGGCCCGTACATCCAGAAATAGCTGACGAGCGTCTCGTGATCCTCGAACATGTCGGCCAGAACAACGGTCTTGCCTTGATCGTCGAGAAATTTGTAGCCGCGCGCTTCCCCGCCCATTGGCAATCCCCGGCGCTGCTTCGCGACGCGTTCAATGTGGCGGCGCAACTCGATCTCTTCGACGAGCAATGCCGTGCGCGCCTCACGGTATTCCAAACTATCATTTGGGTAGGGCTTGGCGGATCGGGAGGCAAGTTCGTTTGCAGATATCAAGGTGGGTACTGCTGCAATCGCAGACATGATCGACTCCTTTACAAAAAAAGGAAAGACAGATCTTATAGCGGTGCTTTGGGCTTGCGTGCTGCGTTCCAACATGAAAGCAAAAAGTTACTGAGGATATCGCTTGATTATCGAACCAGCTGTGCATCGCTCGGTTCCGCCTCCGCCAACATTGCAGCGGTTCAACTTACGTGCGCGCGTGTTTGGGAGCTGCCATTGGTTCACACTGCGCTGCTCTGTCGGGGAGGTCGTGAGGTGCCGACGATCGGCTTTCATAGGCTAAGGCTGGTAGGACGCGTGATAAGTCACGTTAAGCGCGGCGGGCACGCGGCACCTTTCGCGGTACTCGAAAAGCGATACGCAGACGCGAAGTCAAAACTGGCGACAGCCATCGCCATGGCGGATCGGGCTTACGTTTTCGAAAACAGCGGCCGGCGTCGGCGGCTGCTGCTTGATGCAGCCGCCAGGTCGGGGGAAGTTCGCGGCGACATCGAGCCCGAAGATTTGCTTGGAGCAGTCGCCAGCATGTGCATGCAGGCACGGAGCGATCGACCCGATCAAGCGCAGCGCTTGGTTGCGTTGCTTGTCGATGGATTACGTTATGGTTCTGGAAATAATGCGCGCTGATCGCTGAATGGGTCGTCAGGAGCGGCAGCTCCCACATCATCAACTTGTACGACGAAGCTCCAGATCGGACCGGCGACGATTTGTCGTCGACCGACCGATCCAGGTGAACGAATGACAGGTTTCTCGCGCCATACGCTGTTGCCAAACGACCGCTATGGTGGCGAGTGCAGACGTCGTCGTTCGCCGCGAACATCGCCGCGCTTCGATCTGCCATGCCCCCAGCGACGCTTGGTCGATTGCGGTTACGAAGCTTCCGTTGCGGTCAACGGTGGTGTCACAACTCGGGATGCGAGGGGGATCTGATGACCGAGCGCATGCGTTCGCAGTGGTGGCGTTCATATCAGAACGCTCAAAACTTTAGGTTTGCAGCGACGAAGTACGACGCACCGTTGAAGCCGAATTGCGTAGCAAAGCGACTATAAGGAACAGTTCCGTCGTTGGTAAGACGTGGATCGCTTACGAGGTCGGGATAGACATCGAATACGTTGTTCGCGCCAGCCTGAAGCTGCAACCAGTGCGTCACGTCGTATCCAATCGAAATATCAGTCAATATCTTTGGTGAGAAGGTTTGATCCTGCTCGGGCAGCTGCGGCGCAATAGTCGAGATCTTGCCGAAGCGGGTAGCGGCGACCCGGGCCAGGAAAGGCCCATGTGTATAGGTGAGCGTACCAATAAACTTGTTGCGGGGCTGGTTTACTTCAATCCGTCCACGCTCCTCGCGGTTGAGCAACGTCTCGCCCAATCCGGACAGCTGCACAGGCGTTCGCACGCCCGCGGCCCCGCCCTTAATTGTCGTCTCGTTGAAATTGGCCGCAAGCGTAGCATTAAGCTTGCCGGCACCGACATCGAGCTGGCTGCTTGCCACGATGTCGAGGCCGCGGGTCCTGGTATTGATAGCGTTCGTAAAAAACTGCGCTTCGGTTACGTTTGTCCCTGCAAAGAATTGTGCCAGCGCTGGAACCGTGTTGCTAAATCGGCCCGAAATGACGATGCGATCCTGTATATCGATCTGGTATGCATCGACCGTCAGGTTGAAAACGCGCCCGAGATTCAGCGTAGCACCAAGACTATAGCTCCAAGATGTCTCCGGCTTGAGATTGGGTACTCCGAGTCTACGTGCAATATCGGAGTCGTTGGGCACGGTTGTCACCTCGCGCTGCTGGTTCACGCCGCCAACGGTGATGAACTGTGTCGCGACAGAGCTAAAAAAGCGCTGATGTAGCGATGGGGCGCGAAAGCCCCGGTTGATACCGCCGCGGATCGCGATTGCTTCGCTAAGCTTGAACCGGGCCGCCAGCTTCCCCGATATGTTGCCACCGAAATCGGAATAATTTTCATAACGAGCCGCAGCGCTCATCAACAACTGATCTGATATGTCAGATTCGAAGTCGGCATAAACGCCGATCGATCGCCTACGTCGGTCGACAACGTTGTTAGGGCGGAAGCCGCCAAAAACCTGCACGCCAGACGCCTTAACTTGTGCTGCTGGAGTACCAGAAGGGTTGTAGTCAAGATAGGACTCGGGTTGTCCTTCGCCGATTGCGTACCGGTCGAACCGAAGCTCGGCACCAAATGCCATATTGAAGGTCTTGAGCCCTAGCAGCCCATCGACAGATTTAGAGACATCAACATTGGTGGTTGATTGCTGGAACCGCAACTTGCCGGCGTAAAAATGCGTGGGCGTACGATCGCCAAGCGACGCATTGATGGAATTATCCACCTCAAATTTTATCGTATTGCCACCGAATTTGCTGCTAAGATCAATAAGCCAATCGCCACGTTTGCCGCGCTTTATGCCTGCAGCAACAGTGTAGTCATCGATTGCGGTTTCGATGAACGGCAAATAGCCGTCAGGAAAAACATTTAGATTGCTTGTGCGGGAATTATTGGGATAGCGAAAGAAACCGGCGGCACGCCCGTTTCGATGCGTCCACCCACCGAACGAGTAAGCCTCCCAGCTTCCGACAGGCAAACCCATGTTGACGAAGCCACTATAGGTTGTCGCCTTTGAGTTGCCGACAACCATGTTGAAACGGTCGAAGCCGCGTTGCTGTACCAACGCTTCGTCTTGCTGCTGCCGCAGGAGTTCGGCTGGCGTGAGCGGCGTGAAAAAACGCGTTGCCGGTAGCGGCGCTAGGTAAACAGTGTTGTTGTAAGCTCCCGATCGATCCGTCGCACCGCGATTGATATAGGCAAGCGTCGCATTCAGGAAGCCGCCGTCGCCGAGACCGAATCCCGCATTCACGCTTGTCTGAAACAGCTTGCCATCGCCCTGCTTGGTAATGCCGGCCTGATTGCGCCATTCGATGCCGCTGTCGTTGCGCTTGAGCGCCAAATTTATGACGCCGGCAATCGCGTCGGAGCCGTATTGCGCCGCCGCACCATCGCGCAGGACCTCGATCCGTTCCACTGCGGCAGCCGGGATAGCATTAAGATCATATCCAACCGATCCCCTCCCCACCGTCGAATTGACGTTGACAAGTGCCGTCGTGTGCTGCCGCTTGCCATTGAGCAAAAGTAAAGTCTGGTCGGGCCCGAGACCGCGCAGCGTCGCCGGATCGATATGATCAGTGCCGTTGGCGATGGTCTGCTTTGCTGAATTGAATGAAGGCGCGACGAAGTTGATCATCTGCGCGACTTCAATCTGACCGGTTTCAGTTAGCTGCTTTGAATTTAGCACGTCAACAGGAGCGGCCGTGTCGGTATTGCTGCGAGCAATCGGGGCACGCGAACCGGTCACGACGATATCGGCCACGTCGGAGGCGGGAGGCGTTGCGGCGGCCCCTTGAGCTGCTGCAAGCGCAGGTGCAAATGCTGCGGCTGACACGCTGCAAAACAGCGGTAGCATACGAACCCGATGTCCCATAATTTCTCTCCTTCGTTTCCGCTCATATTTGCGCATTGAACGAGCAGCCGCGGTTACGCCACATTAGGGCGGGTCAACGTCACGACTCAATTAATTTTACTGTTGTTGCAACTTGCTGGCATTCATTAATAAGTTTCCCGACGAACATTGGGTTCAGCTCGAAATTCACGCTGAACGATATGCGCCCGGCTTCAGAAAATCATGCAGAAGCAGCGCGGCTGGCACCGCCCACCTATCCCACTGTTTCCTCGGAGATATTGGCGCGCCCGGAACGATTCGAACGTCCGACCCTCAGATTCGTAGTCTGATGCTCTATCCAGCTGAGCTACGGGCGCGCGGCGGCTTTTCGCTTAGGCGAGCCGACCTGCGCGCGCAACCCCGTTGCGGGTCGGTTGGCTAGCGCCTAAGCCGGAGCGGTGGTGCGCGCCTCTTTCTTTCTGCTTCCAGCGCTGCTGACTGGATGCGCGGGGGCGGCCGATGCACCGTCGCTCGCGGTTCGTCCGATCGAATTGCGCAGCGATGCCGTCGCGATCCGTCCAGAGATTATCGCCCAACCGATCGCGCCGGCATTCGCGGCGCAGATCGACACGCTCGTCGCCCGCGCCCGCAAAGGGGACCGTGACTTTACGCAGCTTTCGGCAAAGCTCGCCGGGCTGCGCGCGGGATTGAAAGCGGCGTCGGGCAGTGAAGCCTGGATCGACGCGCAGACGAAGCTTTCGGCGCTCGAGGTCGCCCGCGACGGTACTACCGACGCGCTGACCACGCTCGACGCCCTGTTGCTCGCGACTGAAACGCGCGTGGCCGAAGGGTCGACGCAAGGCGGCGTGCCCGAGCTGCGAACTGCGCTTGCCGAGGTGGGCGGTATCGTTGCGCGCCAGGCGCTGGTGCTGGAGACGCTCAGCCGCTGACAGCGGCCTTGTGAGCGGCGGCAAGCTGCGCATAATGCGTCGTGCCGATCTGGTTCGTGGCTCTCTCGGCAGCGCTCATGTCGCGCAGTTTCTTCGCCGGGCGTCCCATCCATAACTCACCACTGCGGATCGTCTTGCCCGGTGTCAGCATTGCGCCCGCCGCCAGCATGCCTTCAGATTCGATCGTGCAACCATCCATGACGATGCTGCCAAGCCCGACGAAAGCGCGGTCATGCAGGACCGACCCATGGATCATCGCCAGATGGCCGATCAGCACATCGTCGCCGATGATGGTCGGCAAGCCCAAGGGGCTGCCTGGCTTTGGCGAATCGACGTGGATCACCGTGCCGTCCTGCACGTTCGTCCGCGCGCCGATGCGGATGCGGTTCACGTCGCCGCGCAGCACGCAATTATACCAGATGCTCGATTGTGGCCCGATGACGATGTCGCCGATCAAGATCGCACCGGGCGCGACGAATGCGGTGTCGTCGACCTGCGGCATGTGCCCCGCGAACGCAATCATCGTCACTCGGTCTGGCTCCACTTGATCAGCGGCAATATGCTCGCGTGATCGTCGGTCCAGCCAGCGAAGCCCGGCCGCACACGCGCGAGCCGCCACTTGGCGCGCCCGGTCGCATCCTGCAAGCGTGCGAGCGTGTCGGGATCACGCGCCAGCGCGACCCACAGCGACGAGGAATAGGATTTCGCGATATCGGCGGGCTTCGCCTGATAGCCGCGGACCGCAACCTGCCACCCCCAATTTGACGCCGCCGCGACGACGGGCTCGAGGTCGAGGAAGCGGTTCGAGATGTGGACCATCAGGACGCCGCCCGGGGCCAGGCGACGGTCATAAACACCGAACGCTTCGCGCGTCAGCAAGTGCATCGGCACCGCGTCCGATGAGAACGCGTCGATGACGAGCAGGTCGAGCGGTGGTGCGGCCTCACTCGCCAGCGTCAGTCGTGCATCGCCGACCGCGACGGGAACATCGCGGTTGCAACGCGAGAGAAAGGTGAAGCGCACGGGATCGCGCGCGATATCGACCATCGCCGGGTCGATCTCGTAGAAGCGCCAGCTCTGCCCCGGCCGCGTATAGCACGCCAATGTGCCTGCCCCCAGACCGACGACGCCAACCCGCGCATCGTCGCGCGCGGCGCGCATCGCGAGGCCGACCCCGGATTCGGGTGCGTAATAGCTCAGCGGCTCACGCTCGCGACCGGGCGCCAACGACTGCAGCCCGTGCACCGTCGTACCGTGAACGAGCATCCGCACCGGCCCGCCATTTCGCTCCGCCACCGAATTACTGACCGCGTAAACGCCGAAATAGCTCCGGACGCGCGCCTCGCTGAGCAGTGAAGTCTTGATCGTTTCCCAACCGCCAAGCGTCAGCATCAGCGCCACGAGGACGAAGCCCAACGCCGTTCGATTACCGAGCGACAGGATCGCCAGCTGGGTGAGTGCAACCATGCACCCGAGCTTGACCGCGAGCGGGACCGGGTCGCCGACCACGCCCGACAGACCGCCCGCGACCAGCGAAATCGCAAGGCCCGCAAGGCCGATCCAAACCGGCTTCAGTCGCGGTGCTGCCCAAAAGCGCTGCGTGAAGCCAAACAGCGGGCGTGATCCGATCATGAACGCGGCGGCGACGAGCAGGATCGGGTGTTCGTACGCCCAGTCGAACATCGCGGGCGCGAGCAAAGCACAGAACGCCCCGCCGAGGACGCCGCCCGCCGACATCGTCAGATAGAAGAGCGTGAGCCGACCAGGCTCGGGCCGTCGTTCGTAGAGCGCGGTGTGGAGCGCGACCGCAACCACGAACAGGACGATCACGCTGAGCGGTGCGAAGATCCAGGGATAGCGCGGATTTTGGTCGAACGCGATCGCGCCGCCGATCAGAATGACGAACGGCGCGATCGTGACGATCCCGCGCGCGAGCCGCCGGTCGTCGGCGAACGCGACCGAGAAGCTGAGCAGGTACAGGCCGAGCGGCACGACCCACAGCAGCGGCATCGCGACGATGTCGGTGGTCAAATGCGTCGTCGTCGACAGCATCAGCCCCGACGGCACCGCCGAGAGCGCGAGCCACATCGCCCAGGTGCGCCAGCCGATCGACGTGCGCGTCGCCGGCGGCGCTTGCACGCCATGCCTGGGCAAGGCCAGTGCGCACAGCGCGACAAAGGCGATCAGCACGCCGTAGCCGATACTCCACACCAAGCTCTGCCCCGCAAGCGGCAACAGCGGTTCGACCAGCAACGGGTAAGCGAGCAGCCCAGCAAAGCTGCCCAGGTTCGACGCGGCGTAAAGTGGATAGGGATCGCCGCCGCCCGAAACGGCAAACCAGCGCTGCAGCAGCGGCGCTTGCGCGGCGACTGCGAAGAACAGCGGGCCGATCGAGACGACCAGCAGCCACGGCGTCCATATCAGCGGGTTGGCCCCTGGTGGCGGGGTCGCGGCGACGAGGCCGATCGGGAGAATCACCGCGACCGCGAGCAGCAGGGCGATGTGAAGCGCCGCCTGTAGCCGCGGCGACAGACGGCCCAGCGCGTGTGCATAGGCGTAGCCGCCCAGCAACAGCGCCTGATAGACGAGCATCGCCGAATTCCACACCGCAGGCGCGCCGCCAAGTCGGGGCAGCGCCATGCGCGCGATCATCGGCTGGACGAGGAACAGCAGGAACGATCCCGCCGCGATCGCGAGCGTATAGCGCAGCCGCAAGCTGCCTTCACGCTCGCGTCGAACCATCGCCATCGCCATCATCGCATCTCCCCGCCCGCCGGACTATCACCAGGAGCTTGGAAGATGGTTAACGGTGTCGCCGCGGATCACGCCTCGACGCGCGCGGCGCTCGCATGGAAATAATCATGCACCTGTTGCGCGACTGCCCCGCTGACGCCGGGGGCCTGCTGCAGATCGCGCAGACTCGCGTTCTTAACCGCGCGGGCGGTGCCGAAGTGCATGAGTAGCGCTTTCTTGCGCGCAGGGCCGATGCCGGGCACGTCGTCCAGACTCGACGTGACGAGCGCCTTGGCGCGGCGCGTGCGGTGAGCGCCGATTGCGAAGCGGTGCGCCTCGTCGCGTAGCCGCTGCAGGTGAAACAGCACGGGGTGGTTCATCGGCAAATTGATCTCGCGCCCCTCGACGGTATGGAACGTCTCGCGCCCGGCGTTGCGGTCGGGACCCTTGGCGACGCCCACGATCGGCACGTCGTCGATGCCCATCG
>JAYTAR010000361.1:0-8077 GCA_043737455.1 Sphingomonadales bacterium
CCGGTATTCTCGGCATTGATGCGGAAATAGGTACTTAGCTCCATCGGGCAGCGCACGCCTTCGGGGATGTAGACGAACGTCCCGTCGCTGAAGACCGCGCAGTTGAGCGTCGCGAAATAATTGTCGTGCATCGGTACGACCTTACCCAGCCAGCGCTTCACCAGCTCGGGGTATTCGCGAATCGCCTCTGAAACGCTGCGAAAGATGACGCCCGCGCGCTCTAACTCCGCCCGGAACGTCGTCGCGACCGACACGCTGTCGAACACCGCATCGACCGCGACGCGGCGCGCACCTTCGACACCCGCGAGCACTTCCTGCTCGGCGATCGGAATGCCCAGCTTTTCATAGACGCGCAGGATCTCGGGATCGACCTCATCGAGGCTGCCGAGCTTGGGCTTCATGCGCGGCGCCGCGTAATAATAAGCGTCCTGATAATCGATCGGCGCGATCTCGAGCTTGGCCCAGTCGGGCGCTTGCATGGTCTGCCATAGCCGGAACGCCTTCAGACGCCAGTCGAGCATCCACTGCGGCTCGTCCTTTTTGCCGCTGATGAAGCGCACCGTGTCTTCGGTCAGCCCCTTGGGCGCAAAGTCGGTCGCAATGTCCGACGACCACCCATGCTCATAATCGGCGACGCTGTCGGCAACGGCGAT
Organism: Sphingomonadales bacterium; assembly: GCA_043737455.1. Taxonomy (GTDB): domain Bacteria; phylum Pseudomonadota; class Alphaproteobacteria; order Sphingomonadales; family Sphingomonadaceae; genus Sphingomonas_O. The sequence goes on from JAYTAR010000361.1 coordinate 654, forward strand.
CGCGGCGGCATTGTCGACCATCAGCGCACGCCCGCCAAGGTCGTCAGCGACACGCTGGCAAGTGCGCCGCGGACCGCGCCGTTGATGATCGGCCAATGCTTTTTGGTCTGGCAATGATGGTCGAGCGCGCAATTATCGCGATACTGGTCGACGCAAATGGTCATGGCGATCGGTCCCTCGACGGCTTCGATGATGTCGGCAAGGCTGATCGCCGCCGCCGGCCGGGTCAGCCGGAACCCGCCGCCGGTCCCGCGTAACGACGAAAGCAGCCCCGCCGCAGCAAGCCGCTGCATCAGCTTTTGCGCCGTCGGCAGCGGAACGCCGGTCTCCTCGCTGAGCAACGTTGCGGACAGCCGCGCCCCGCAGCGATGGCGCGCGGCGGCGCTCATCATCACGACAGCGTAATCGGCGAGGCTGGAAAGACGCATGGTCAATCGGATATAATCGATCCGATTGAAAAGTCACGTCCTTTGAAAAGTAACGTCCCTGCAAATTCAGATCGAGGCGAAAGCCTGTATGATCCACGCGTGCACGGCGCGGACATCGCGTTCCCGTCGGATATCGGCACGAGTCACGATCCACGGCGTACGCGGTGCCAGCGCGACGGCTGCGTCGATGCGGCACAGGTCGGTGCGTCGCGCGAACACCTCGGGCAAGATGGCGATGCCACCGCCCGCAATCGCCATATTGAGCAAGGCGCGTGTGCTGTTCGTGCGACAGGTGACGGCGGCCGCCAATTTCGCGCTCAGCCAGCCTACTTCGGGGATGCGCCCGTAGCTGTCGTCGTAAACGAGCAGGCGCTCGTCCGCCAGGACGAGCGTCCCGGCGTCGCGGCCGCGCAGATACGCAGTGCTGCAATAAAAGCCGAGCCGCAGTGGTTTCAGCCTTTTGGCGACAAGACTTGCGCCCTGTGGCGGCGCCATCCGCACGGCGAGGTCGGCGTCGCGACCGGCGATGCTAACGACCGCGGCTTCGGCACGAAGGTCGAGCCGAATTTCGGCCGCTAATCGTACGATGGCGGGTGCGAGCACATCGCTGATCACCGACTCGGTCGCCGTGACGACGATCTCACGCCGACGGTCGAGCCGAAGCGCCTCCGCGGCGCGGACGAGCCGAGCGGCCTCCTCGAGCAACGGGCTCGCCATCGCTAAAATGCGTGCGCCGTCGCGCGTTGGCCGCGCGCCGTCGCGACCACGGTCGACCAATGTCAGGCCAAGTCCTCGCTCGACTGCATCCAGTCGCCGGGCGATCGTCGACACCGCGACACCGTGTTTACGCGCCACCGCGCTCAACGAGCCGGCGGCCACGACGTCGCGTAGGCAGGCAAGGTCGCTAGTCTCCATACGCCGCAATTATCGTTCGTTGCGCTAAACGCAAAGCTGGTTCGCGCTCTAAGTCACTGCCTTGGTCGATGAGCGCCGATATAAGCATCGTGTCCTAGAGGAGCTGTGCCATGATCGTTCGTTTGACCGCTACACTGTTTGCGTTTGCCACTGCCGCCGCCGCCGGAGCGCAATCGCCGCTTCCCCCGGCACCCGTCGCCGTCGTCGTGTCGATCGCGACACCGCCGGGCGCGCCGCGCGCCTTGATCGAGGGTGGCATCCGCAAGGCCGTGCCCGACTATCGCCGAGTGCCCGGGCTGCTGCGCAAATATTTCACGATCGGCGACGGTAATTTCGGCGGCATCTACCTGTTCGTCTCACGCGTCGCGGCAGAGGGATGGTTCAATGCGGCCTGGAAGGCGCGGGTGACGGCCACGTATAAGTCCGATGCCACCCTGACTTATTACGATGTGCCCGTCGTGCTCGACAATGCCCCCGTCCCAGTGTCGACGCAGGCACCGCGCTGATGCAACGACCGCCCTCGCTTGGGTCGGGTCATGTCGAAGGACGCGGCGATATTCTTGCTCAGCTTCGCGCCGTGAACGCAGCGTCGGGCTTCGACCGGTGGGCGGGCATTATGCTCGAGGAAGCGGGCGACGGGCAGGCGGCGCTTTCTTTGCAAGCTCGGCCCGATCTACTGCAGCAGAGCGGCTTTCTCCATGCCGGCATTCTCGGCGCGCTGATCGATCGCTCATGCGGGTTTGCGGCGGCCAGCGTTTCGGGCGCGGTACTCGCATCGCAATTTTCGGTACGCTGTTACCGCCCTGCCGTCGGTGATCGCTTCATCGCTCGCGCACGCGTCACGCGCGCCGGAAAGCGACAGATTTTCGTCTCCGCCGAAGTCTTCGCCTTCATTGACGAGGGTGAAAAGCTGGTCGCGGGTGGCGACGCCGTGCTGATCACGACGCCGTGACGGACTCCGCCGTCAACGGTCAGCGCGGCCGCGTCCAAAGCCCGTCGCGCGAGGTGATCGGCGGGCGGTTGACGCTGGCCTGGGTCAGTCCGCGGGCGACCCAGCCAAGCTTTTCGGCGCGCGAGCTGTGTACACGCTGGTCCCACGCTGCCTGGTCGAGCGCGTCGACCTTGCGCGCGATGTCGCCGTAGATGCCCGCCGCTGCGAGCACCGCCCAGCGCGATCGGAAAGGCAGCCGCGCTGCGCCGACACGCGCCGACGCTTCGTAATCACCGACCATATTGGCAAGCCACCACGCCATGTCGGCTAGACGGCTGCGGAAATGCGGGCGCATGTGCTCGCCAGGCGGGATATCGGCCTCGACCAGCCAGTCGATCGGCAGGTAGCACCGCCCGACCGCATCGTCTTCGCCGATATCGCGCGCGATGTTGGCGAGCTGGAACGCGAGGCCGAGATCGCAGGCGCGGTCGAGTGTCTCGTCATCGGCGGGGTTGATCCCCATCACCACCGCCATCATGCACCCGACGACACCCGCGACATGATAACAATAGCGCAGCAGATCGGCTTCGCTGCGCGGGCTCCAGTCTTCGGCATCGAGCGCGAAGCCCGAGATATGATCGTCGATGAAGCGGCGCGGGATGCCGGACTCGCGCGCAACCAGCCCTAAGGCGTCGAACGCCGCATCGCCCGTCGCTTGCCCGTCGAGCGCGGCGTCGGTCAGGAAGCGGATCGTGCCGAGGCGCGCAGCCGGGTCAACGACGATCTGGCGTTCGCCGCCATGATCCTGGCCATCAGCGAGATCGTCGCACCGTCGACACCACGCGTAAAGCAGCCACGCGCGCTCGCGCGTGACGGGGTCAAAGAGCTTCGAGGCAAAGGCGAACGACTTGCTCCCCCTGGCGATCGACTCGGCAGCTGCGGCGACGACCGCGGCGCGGCTCAGCACCATTGTGCTCCTGCGAAAGCAGGAGCCCTGCCGACGCGAACCGCTATGCGTTTCCAAGGCTCCTGCCTTCGCAGGAGCACAGCACTCACAGCTGCGCCGCCGTCATCGCAAAGATCGTCTTATGAGGGCGATAGGCTATCATCCGTCCGAGCAGCAGATCGAGATCGTCGTCGACGATCATGATGCCCGCATGCGGCGCCCGGATGAAGCCGACCTCGATCATCTGCGCGTTGAAAGCGACCAGCCCGTCGTAGAAGCCCGCAACGTTGAGGACGCCAACCGGCTTGGCATGATACCCCAGCTGCGACCAGCTGATCGCTTCCCACAATTCGTCCATCGTGCCGACGCCGCCCGGCAACGTCAGGAACCCATCGGCCAGGTCGGTAAACGCGCGCTTGCGCTCGTGCATGCCGGGGACGACGTGCAATTCGGTTAGCCCGCGATGCGCGACCTCGGCGCCGACGAGCGCTTGCGGGATCACCCCGATCACCTCGCCGCCCGCCGCAAGCGCCGTATCGGCGACCGCACCCATCAGCCCAAGCCGCCCGCCACCATAGACGATACCGATGCCGCGCCCCGCGAGTGCGGCACCCACGGCACGCGCGGCCTCGATATAGGCCGGATCGGCCGGCGTCGCCGAACCGCAATAAACGGCAAGGCGTTTCAAAGACTCCTCCCCGGCACGGGAAGGTGGCGCGCGAAGCGCGACGGAGGGGCGTCGCAGCACGAGACCTGCCGATCGGTGCGGCGCCCCTCCGTCAGCCTGCGGCTGCCACCTCCCCGTGCCGGAGAGGAATTGTCGCCAGTCACCGCATGTCTTCGAGCATCAGTGTCGCCGTCGCCTTGGCGCTGCCGACAACGCCGGGAATGCCCGCGCCGGGATGCGTGCCCGCGCCGACGAAGTACAGGTTGGGGATCGCGTCGTCGCGGTTGTGGACGCGGAACCACGCGCTTTGCGTCAATACCGGCTCGAGGCTGAACGCGCTGCCAAGATGCGCATTCAGGTCACGGCCGAAATCGGTTGGCGCATAATAGAATTCGGTCACGATTCGCGACCGGATGTCGGGCACGAAGCGCCGCTCGATCTCGTCCAGGATGCGCTCCTTCAATTGCTCGCCGACATGCCCGTCCCAATCCGCCGGAAACTGGCCCATGTGCGGCACCGGGCACAGCACGTAAAAGGTCGAACAGCCCTCGGGCGCCAGGCTTGGGTCGGTGACGGTGGGATGGTGGAGGTAGAGGCTGAAATCCTCGCTCAGCACGCCGTGGTCGTAAATGTCCTTCAGCAGCCCGGCATAGCGCGGACCCATCATGATGACGTGATGCGGGATGCCCGGCCACGCGCCGCGCAAGCCGAAGTGCACGACGAATAGCGATGGCGAATAGCGCTTCTTTTCCAGGCTGCGCGTTGCGCGCTGCGCGCGGCCGTTGCCGGGCATCAGGTCGCGGTAGGTATGGACGACATCGGCGTTCGAGGCGACGGCGTCGGTATCGGCCCGCCAGCCGCTCTTGGTCGTCACGCCGACGACCTTGTCGCCTTGCGTCTCGATCTCGGCGACACCGTCGTCGAGCCGCAGCACGCCGCCGAGCCGTTCGAAATGCGTGACCATGGCCGCGATCAGTGCCTTTGTGCCGCCCCTGGCGAACCACACGCCGCCGACCTTTTCGAGTTTGTGGATGAGCGCATAGATGCTCGACGTCTTCATCGGGTTGCCGCCGACGAGCAAAGTGTGGAAGCTCAGCACTTCGCGCAATTTCTCGTTCTTCACGAACGAAGAGACCATCGAATACACGCTGCGCCACGCTTGGGCCTTGATCAGCGCAGGGCTTGCCGCGATCATCGACTTGAAGTCGAGAAACGCGACGGTGCCAAGCTTCTTGTAACCTTCTTCATAGACGAACGACGAATAGTCGAGGAAGCGCTGATAGCCTGCGACATCATCGGGGTTGAGCTTGGCGATTTCGGCGCGCAGTTCGTCCTCGCGGTTCGAATAGTCGAAATTGGTGCCGTCGGGCCAATTGATGCGGTAGAAGGGGAACACCGGCAACAGCTCGATGTCGTCTTCCATCCGGCGTCCCGATAGCGCCCACAATTGCTGCAGGCAGTCGGGATCGGTGATGACGGTCGGCCCTGCGTCGAAGGTGAAGCCGTCACGCACCCAGTGATACGCACGTCCCCCCGGTTTATCGCGTGACTCGATCACCGTCGTTTCGATACCGGCCGACTGCAGCCGAATGGCGAGCGCGAGGCCGCCAAAACCGGCCCCGATAACAACCGCGCGCTTCATGTCTTCTCCCGTACGACCTTGATGGCTTCGCGGATCGGTACGGGGGGCTTCCCCATCAATATCCGCGCCTTGTCGAACACTGTCGTCGACCCGGCGTAAAAGCGCTCGATAAGCCGCGGACGCAAGCCGTAAAATCGCTGCATCACGCGGTAACGCGTCTCGGGCGCACCGGTCAGGAACAGCATCCGGTCGAGCAGCCGATAAAAGCCGCGCGCCTTCCACGCCGCGCGCGCATGACCGTGCAACAGATCGTGGAGCGCCGTCCCCGACAGGTCGGTCTGCTGCGCGATCAGCGCGGCGACGCGCACCGCGTCGGGCATCGAGAAACCGGTGGTCGGGTGAAACAGCGCGGCGCGGCTGCCGACCTTGGCGACTCCGGTCGTGCCCGCGCGCCAGAACGCGTCGAAATCACCACCCATCACGACGGGGAGGACACCATGCTCCTCGTGAAGCACCTCGGCCACCTGCCAGCCGTGCGCGTCGGTATATTCGGTCAGGCGCTGGCGAACCGCGGATCGGTCGAGCTTTGCCTCGGTGCTGTAATACGTGTCCTCGACGAACAGCCGGTCGGCGTCGAGCGGCAGGACATAGACGAAGCGATAGCCGTCGATCTGATCGACTGTCGCATCCATGATGATCGGCTGCGTCAGCCCGTGCGGGCGCGAGGTACGGTATTCCTGTCCGACGAATTTCTGCCATCCGGCGTCGAGCAGACCGAAATGTGCAGGGCCGCGCGCGTCGATCACCGCGCGCGCGGTCAGTACGTGCCCGCCCTCGAGCGCGACCGAGGTCGGCGTCACACGTTTGGCACGCGCGTGCAGGATTGCACCCGCGGGCAGGATCGCGCGCAGGCGCGGGTCGAATTCCTGGCTGCGGATCGTATTGTACTGCGCGCCGAAGCTGCGCGCATATTTTGGAAACCGTACCTCATAGCCATGCCAGCGATGCTGCACGAACGGCTCGACAATCCAGCGATCCTCGGCCCGAACATCGGTTGAAAAGAACGACCAGATATGATTGCCGCCGAGCACCGGATCGGCTTCGATCAGCACGACGCGCAGGTCGGGTCGCCGCACGTGGAGGGCATGGGCGATCAGCCCCCCGGCAAGGCCACCGCCAACGATCGCGAGGTCGAGGCGCGCTTGCGCGGGCACGCGCGTGGTCATGGCCGACGGCCCTGATCGTCGATCAGCGCCGCAATGGGCGCGCCGTCGCGCGTCAGGCGATCGAGGATACGGGTCGCTGGCACTGCAAGACCGTGCCGCACGACGCGCCGCGACGCAATCAGGCGACGAGTGTTTTCAGCGCCACGCTGGGGTCGCCAAGTACGTCGAGCGGCACTGCCTGCCCGGCCGCGACCAGCGCCTTGCCCTGCACATAGTCGCGTACCGCATTCACGCAGTCGAGCGCGATCACGCGCCCGTCGCGCAGATAGACGATCGAGAACGACCGCGTCGCCGGACCGCCGCGCACGACATGAGCGTCGAAGCCGGTCGACAGGCCGACCGTCTGCAGCTTCAGATCATATTGGTTCGACCAGAACCACGGCACCGCATGATACGGCACTTCGTGACCCAGGATGGTCCGGGCAGCGGTCGTCGCCTGATCGGTCGCGTTCTGCACCGATTCGAGTCGGATCGAGCGGCCGTCGGCAAACACATTGGCATGCCGCGCACAGTCGCCAATCGCGTAGATGTTTGCAACGCTGGTCCGACAATGGGCGTCGACCTCGACACCGTCACTGCCCGCCGCCCCTGCCGCGAGCAGCGGCGCAACCGCGGGAACGATACCGATGCCCACGATCGCCATGTCGCAGGCGACCGTGTTCCCATCGGCAAGCGTGACACCGGTCACGCGCCCGTCGCGCCCGCTCAGCGCCGCCACGCCGACGCCAA
>JAYTAR010000362.1:0-8056 GCA_043737455.1 Sphingomonadales bacterium
ATGGTCCCCGCATCGTCCTTCAGCGGCCCTGCGACCGCGATCTTGTCGACGATCGTCCCGATATGAGCGAAATGCGCGTCGCGATGTGCCGCGCGCGGCACCGCACTGCCCGGCGCATCCCAGGACATGACCGCATAAAGTGTCACGCGGCGACAGCGCGCAAGCGAGCAAGATACGCGCGGCGGATGATCGGGAGCAGCAGCATTGGCACGATGCCGTAGATCACCGGCACCGCGCTGACCGCCCAATTCAGATGAGCCTCGCCAAACACGCGACTCGACAACAGCCCGACAGTAGTCGGGCCGAGCATCAGCCCGGCGATGCTGATCGCCATATAGTAAAGCGCGACGGTCTGCGCGCGAATCTTGCCCGGCGCGATGTCGAGCAGCGCGATGATCCCCGCCGCGGTCACCATGGCAAACGGAACGGTATTGGCGGCGTTGACCGCAAGCGCGAGCCAGGGCGTGGGCATAAGCAGGATCGCCGCGCTCGACGGCACCAGCAGCACGAAGCCCGCGATCAGGATACGGATCGGCGCGTCATCGATGCCGCGCTTGCGCATGCGATCGATCTGCCAGCCGATTATCGCCATCGCCGCAGGGCTGATCGCAAGCGTTGCGATGCCGTTAGCGAACGCGAATTGCTGAGGTTCCCAGCCATAGCTGCGCGCGAATGCCGAGGGCATGAAGCCGTGCGAATAAGCGGTGATCGTCATGACGCACACCAATGCGGTAATGCCGATGAACGCCGCACGGTCGCTCCAGACGAGGCGCAGCGTCTCGCCGAAACTGCCCGGCGCCGCGTCCGCAGTGCCCGCCCGCTCGCGCCGGGGCTCACCGACGAACACGAACGCGAGCGCGAGCACGAGTCCGGGCACGCCGACAACGAAGAACGCGAATTGCCAAGGTGCGAGCGCACCGACGACCGGCAAGGTCACCCCCGCCGACGTCTTCGCCCAGACAAGCACGCCTGCACCAATCAGCGAAGCGATGCCCGAGCCAAGGCCGAGCGCGGCGGAATAGAGCGCCACGGGCTTGCCGCGGCGTTCGGGCGGGAAGCTGTCGCCGATCATCGACATGGCGCACGGACTCAAGGTCGCTTCGCCGACGCCGACGCTCATGCGCGCGACAAACAGATGCCAGAAATCACGCGCCAATCCTGATGCAGCGGTCGCGAGCGACCAAAGCATGATCCCGGCAGCGACGATCCAGGTGCGTCGTCCCCGATCGGCGAGCCAGCCGAGCGGAACGCCCATCGTCGCGTAGAATAAGGCAAACGCGGGACCGAGTAGATAGCCGATCTGTTCGTCGGTCAGGTGCAGATCGCGCTTGATCGGCTCGATCAGCAATCCCAAAATCGCGCGGTCGACGTAGCTGAGGACATAAGCAAGCGTCAGCAAGATCGTGAGCGTCCACGCCTTGCCCTTACGCGGATAGACGAAGGCGGGCGGGGACATGGACACAGGCGTCATTCGGCGACACCGGTTATCTTGTAGATGACGACCAGATTGTCATCGGCATCGACGATGCCGATCTCGCGTCCGATGCGGCCGTCCTTGGTATGCAGCACTTCCTCGTCGTACACCGTCAGCCCCAGCGCTTTCGCGCCCGCGACGACCGCGTCGGGATCGTCGATATCGAGCACGATCGCGCTGCGCCGAGGGTGCGGGAGCGGCGCCAGCACGATGCCTTTGATCTCGGTCAGCGCCATCACGCGCTCCTGCGTTGCGGTCGACAAGACGCAGAACCGCATCACGCCCTCGCGGGCGATGTCGAAGCACGGATAGCTGTAGCTGTTCGGATTCGGCGGCAGCGTGAAGGTCACGTCGAAGCCGAGCACGTCACGGTAGAATAGCAAAGCACGGTCGAGATCGGCGACGACGTGATTGCCGCGCTGGAATCTTACACCCGCCATTCGCTTGGCTCCCCACGTACGTTGCAGCACTGCACCCCGACATTGCGCCCGTGATACAGGTTGGCAAGCGCGCGCGGCATGTTCTCGAAACCTGTCGTCATGTCCTGCACGGGGCGCAGCTGCCCGCCCCGGATCCACCCGGCCAGCTCGTCCATCACCGCGTCCCATTTGTCGAGGTGATTATAGACGAAGAAGCCCTGCATCCGGCTATCGGTGGCGCGCAGCCGCGTGTAGTTCGGCAGCCGGTATTTCTGCGGCCGTGTATATTCGCTGATCGACCCGCACAGCACGATCCGCGCGTGCATCCGCAGCCGTTCGAGGCACGCCTCGAGCGTCTCGCCACCGACATTGTCGAAATACAAGTCGATGCCGTCGGGGCGCAGCGCATCGAGCGCAGCGGAGATGTCGTCGTGCTTGTAATCGATGACCGCCGAACATCCGTGTTGAAGCGCGAACGCGCATTTCTCGGGACCGCCGGCAATGCCGACGACATCGCAACCGACCACGTTCGCTGCGATCTGGCTGACCATCGATCCCACGCCGCCCGCCGCACCCGACAGCACCATGCGATCGCCAGCGCGCGGGTCGCCGGTCGGGAACAGCCCCGCCCATGCCGACAAGCCGGTCATGCCGAGCACACCCGAACCGAGCGCGGCGGGCAGTCCGTTGGGCGGCATCGCAAAGAATTTTTCCTGTGGCGTGAACGCGGTCACTTTATACGTTTGCCAGCCGCATTGTCCCTGCACCATGCTGCCCTCGGGCCAGTCGGGGTGCCGCGACTTGACCACTTGCGCCACGCCGCGTCCGTGGATCACGTCCCCTATCGCAAGCGGCACCTCACCCGACGGACTGCCGCCAAGCATGTACATGCGCATCACCGGGGCGAGGCCGAGATAGTGCACGCGCAACAGCGCCTCACCGGGGCCGGGCTCGGAAATCGGCACGCTCGCCCATGCAAAGTCTTCGGGCACGACATTGCCGTCGGGACGGCGTGCGACGCGCCATTGCTGGCATTCAAGGTCGTCGATCGCCTTTCCCGCCGCGAGCGCGTCGAACGCGGCCAGGCCGGTCATGCGCGCTCGTTCACTTCGAAGAAATAGCCATCCACGTCGAACAGGCTTGCCCCCACCATGTCGATCGGGCGTCCGTCGGCTCCCGTCACAGTCCACGCTTCGGGCTCGGCATGGATGCGCGCGCCCGCAACCCGAGCACGCGCGACCGTCGCCTGGCAGTCGAGCGCTTGCACGACGAAGATCGGCACCCCGAACGCAATCCGCGTCGGGATTTCGGCGGGCGCGGGCATCGGAGGATCGATCCATTGCAACAGTCCGAGCATGCCGATGAAGTCGTGCTCGCACTTCATCAGGATCAGGCGCGTGGCATCGCCGGCCTTGCCCGCTGCGAGTTGTCGCCCCGACAGCGTGAACGGCGTGTCCATCCACCGGCTCATGCCGAAAACATTCTCATAGAACTGGGCCGAGCGTTCGGCATCGCGGACGATCAGCGTCGTGCGGCGCAGGATATCAGTCATGACTAGCAGCGTTGATCTTGGGCGCCTCGATCAGCAGCACTTGGCAATCGGCTGCGCCCGCGCGTAACTTCTTCGCCTCGGCATATTCAGGCGAGTTCCAAAACGCTTCCGCCGCCGCGCGATCGGGCCACTCCGAGATGACCATCGATGCGCCGTCCCCGAACGCGCCTTCGAGCAGCGCCGCTCCCGGCCCGCGCAAGACATACTTCCCCCCGAATTGCTCGACCAGCTTTCCAGCAACCGCGCCATAGCCGTTGATAAAGGCGTCGCGGTCGGCGATCTTGGCAGTCACGATCATATAAGCGGGCATCGTCGGCCTTTCGTCAAAGTTGCGCCTGCGCCTCGTAAAGGCGACGGACATAGGTGATCGGCGCATCGGGGGTCTCGCTCCATCCCGCCCAGCGCAAGCCTGCATCGGTCTCGGTCATCAAGGCGACGACGTGGTTCCAACCACCCATTGCCTTGTTCGCGAGCGGTCCCGGCGCGCCTGCGGAAAAGCCGATGTCCCAGCGCAAAGCCATCGTCGCCATCGACCAGCCGCCATCAAGCGGCAGCGGCACGACGTCGGTGAACGTCAGCCGCACATCGGCATGCATCGCCTCGTTCGCGCGCCAATAATCCGTGGCGTCGCTGAAACGATGAAAGATATCGGGGACTTCCTCTGCCTTGTAATAGCGGAATGCATCGGCGTCCCACAATCGCGCGATATCGTCGGCGGTATGTCGCCACGCGTCGGCGGTCGCCGATGCTAGCGACTCGACCGCAATCTTCACCGTGGCCACCGCGCCTTGTCGGCCAGGAAGCGGGTCGCGTCCTCGAGGTTCTTGGGCTGGTAGGTCGAGAAGAGCGACGGGCCGTAACGCGAGCGGTATTGCTCGAACACAGGCATGAATAATTCGGTGTGGACGACGGGCTGGCGGTGACGCGCGCGAAAATCGCGGATCGGGATGCGAGCGGTGACCAAGGACTCGAACGCGGTCGGCGCGCTGTCGATCATCTGGCCGTCGGGGCCGTATATCGCGCTGTTCCCGCCGCCGGCATCCTCGAAATATAGGCCATTGCCAGGCGATGCCGCATTGTTCGCGACCGCGGTATAGACCTGATTGTAGAGCGAGGTCGCCGCAATGTCGGCGGGGGTGAACCCACCGCTCGCGGTGCGCAGAATGACCTCGGCCCCTTTCATCGCCATTGCGCGGAAGTATTCGGGTTCGCGCTGGATCGAAGAGGTGCACAAGTTGCCGATCGGAGTGCGCGTGACCGGGACGATCGCGTCGGCCCCGTACATCTCGGTATAGCGGTCGAGCACGTCGTAGATCGTCGTCGTGAACAGTTCCTGGCGGAACACCCCCTTGATGTTGCGCGCCTTCCAATGCTTGTCCGCGATATTGCCCTTGTCGTCAATGATCGTGGTGATCGACAGTAATGATTGCGGCCAGTCGGGATCGCGGACATAACTGCCAAAGACGATCCACATGCCGTATTGCCGCGCTTTCTTGGCGAGCATTTCGGTTTCTTCGCCCGGGACTTCGATCGCGATCTTGCGCGTGGCGGCTATATCCAGTTTGTAATTATAACCAGTCACCGGAAATTCGTGGAAGAACATCAGATCGCGCGGCCCTGAAAAGCCGCTGCCTTGATCGATGAGGTCGCACATGTGCTGGACATTATCGCGCCGCTTGCGCTCCCAGCCTGCGACGTTCGGATCGACGGCGAGCACGCGGCTCTGGACCACGCCCAGCGTCCAACTGTCCTTGGTGAGCGGTACCACCGGGTAGCGTCCATCGGACTGCATCTGCAACGGCGGACCGTTCTTCTTCATCGCGCCCTCGGCGACCGTCGGCAGCGCCGCCGCTGCCAGCCCGCCGATCGCGGCGCCGAGTAAACCGCGCCGTCCGATCGCCGGTGCGCTGTTGCCGATTTGCGACACGTCGTCCCCCATCGTCCGTCCCCCCAGGCAATTGTCTGGACAAGTTATGCACAATCGGGAAGGCGCGCGGCGATATTTATTTTCGATGCGAGGCCCATCATGAAACTTTCGCTCTCCGCCGCTCTGCTCGCCACGACGATGCTTCTGCCCGCCGCTGCGTTCGCGCAGGCATCGGCACCAGCGCGCGCCGATGCCGTCGACGACACCAGCGAGATCGTCGTCACCGCCCGCAAGCGTGAGGAGAGCCTGCAGGATGTGCCTATCGCGATCACCGCGCTGGGCGAGAAGACGCTGGAGTCGGCGCGTATCGAGAGCATCGCCGATGTCGCCAAGCTGACGCCGGGCCTGAACTTCGCCCCGCTGTTCGGCAAACAGAACCAGTTGCCGATCATTCGCGGCGTGGCGCAGACTTTGGGTCAGCTCAACGTCGGCGTGTTCCTCGATGGCGTCTATCTGTCGGGCAAGGCCGCCGTCGATCTCGAGTTGAACGACCTTTCGCGCATCGAAATCATCCGCGGGCCGCAATCGGCGCTTTATGGTCGCAACACGTTTGCGGGTGCCATCAATTACGTCACGAAGCGGCCATCGGCGACATGGACCGGGCGCGGCGAGATCACCGGCGGCGAACATGGACTGTTCAAAGCGATCGGCAGCGTTTCCGGACCCCTCACCGAGACACTGCGCATCAACGCGGGCGGCTATTACCGCCGGTTCAACGGCTTCTACACCAGCGCGATCGACGGGGGTCGCGTCGACTTCGAGCGCGGCAAGGGTGCGACGGGTACGCTCGAGTGGCAGCCCGACCCCGCATTGATCGTAACGCTGCGCGGCACCTGGTCGCGTGACAACGACGGTCAACCGCCATCGAACGTCATTCGCAACAATGCCGGACTCGGCGTTCCCGCCGGTGCCCCGGCCACCCAGACGCGCAACCTGCTATACCGTGGCGAGCTGCCCAGCATCGCCACGAACGGCGTCCTGGTTTCGACCGGTGGCATCAATATCCAGCCAGGTCAGGGCATCTTCACCGTGTTCCGCAATTTCGTCGGGACCAGCGGCGTCACGGCTGTCAGCGGCACGCCCGCCTTCCCTGCCATCACTTTCTTTGGTGATCGGGGCGAGGCCATTCGCGGGTCGGGTACGATCCAATATGAAGCCGACGACGTGCGGCTGACGTCGATCACCGCATATGCCTATCGCAGCTTCGATTTCACCTACGATGGCGACAATACGATCTGCGACCGCACCACACCGATCGCCGCTTCGGCGCCTGGCAGTCTCGCCTTCCCCAATGGCGGCTGCCCGAACTTCGGCTTTCCGTTCGCTGTCGATGCGGTTGGTCGCAACAATTATGCGCTCTCGTCGTCGATCGGCTTTTCGCGCGATGTCAGCCAGGAACTGCGCGCACAGTCGACCGGCAATGGCCGCTTCACCTGGCTGATGGGCCTGTTCTACTATCAGAACACGACCGACAGCATCGATCGCAGCATCGCGCCTGTCCTGCAGGCGACCGCGAACACCTATCTGTTTCCGCGCACGTCGGTACGCACGCGCAGCTACTCGGCGTTCGGCTCGGTCGGCTACGACGTCACCGACGCGCTCCACCTGACCGCCGAGCTGCGTTACGAATATGAGCAGCAAAGGTTGTTCATCGGCATCACGAACCCCGCGGGCGGTGGCACGAGTGCGGCGACCGCGACGCTCGTCAGTCCGAACGTGTCGAATGCGTTCGACCTGGGGCAGGATTTCCGCTTCGCGACGCCGCGCTTCATCATCGATTATAAGCTGTCGCCCGATGCCCTGCTCTATGCCAGCTACGCGCGCGGCGCGAAGACCGGCGGGTTCAACACGGGCACCAACGTGTTCGCCGATCAGCGCAGCTTTCGCCCTGAATTCGCCAACAATTACGAATTCGGCGTGAAGGCGAGCACGTCGGACAAGCGCCTGCGCGCAAATGCCGCTTTCTATCTCATCGACTGGAAGAACCAGCAGGTCGTCGATCAGAACCCGGTCACCGCGGGCGGCTCTTCGACCAATCGCAGCTATACCGCGAACACCGCGACCTCGCGCATCTACGGGGTCGAGCTAGACGCGGCTTGGTCGCCGATTACGTGGTTCACGCTCAATGGGGCGTACACCTATACCCATGCGCGCTACCGCAGCTTCACCGACGTGACGCTCAACGGCACGGCGGTACCGCTCGTCGGCGGAACGCTCAGCCTGGCGGGGCTGCCCAACATCAGCTTCGTCGGCAATCGCCTGCCGTACGTGCCCGACCACAAGTTCAGCGTGAGTCCGGTCGTGACGCTGCCGTTCAGCGAAGACGGCACGATCGAGGCGCGTGCCGACCTCCAGTACCAGAGCACGACGGTGCTGCGCGCGGACAATTTCGCGTTCTTCCCGTCGCGGACCAATCTCGATCTCCGGCTGACCGCGCGTTACAAGAATATCTCGCTGCAGTTGTTCGCGAACAACGTGACCGACAATGCGCGGCCGGTGGCGGGCGTGCGCTTCTTCGACTCGACGAACTTTTCGGCGTCGAGCCCATACATCACCGGGGTTCCGCGCCGTCAGCTCGGGGCGGCAATCGGGTATAAGTTCTGACGAGAGGCCGGGCATGGCGGAAGCCTTGCCCGGTTTTGGACGGAGCGCGGGCAAAGCCCGCGCTTGACGTCGGACGGGCC
>JAYTAR010000363.1:0-8041 GCA_043737455.1 Sphingomonadales bacterium
TGCGCCGCGTACGGCCGAAGTGAAATACGGGCTTTAGGCGGTAGCCTTAAAGGTCGGCTTCGACCGCGATGCGGATTGCATCGGCCAGATTGGTCGTACCGAGTTTTGCGAACAGCAATCCGCGGTGCATCTTGACCGTCTTCTCGCTCAGCGACAGCTGCCACGCGATCTGCTTCGTACGGTGACCGGCCGCAATCTTTTCGAGGACTTGCCGCTGGCGTGGTGATAACATCCTGACCATCGCGACCGCGCGCGCACGCCGAGCCGACGAGGGTGCTTGCGCCTCGTCCGACAGCTCGACTTGCGAGCCCAGGAAGTATTCCAGCTCGCCCTGCACGTCGAACACCGGAGCCACGAGCACGGCGTTGCGAAACGGCGTACGATCGCGTTTGTAATTCAGGATCTCAACCAGCACCGGTCGCCGCTCTCGCACGCCCGCACTGATCCGCTCGGTCAGCCAGGGCTCGGTTGCCGGGCCCGCCAGAAATTTGCAGTTTCGGCCGATGATTTCCTCGACCGGATATCCCGTCAGCGCACAGAAGGCGTCGTTCACCGCGACGATCGGGTTGAGCGGCAAGCGCGGGTCGCTGATCACCGCCGCGATCGGACTGATGCGGATCGACGCCAGCAGGTTTTCACCGTCTGCGTCGAGGTCGTAACCGCGCAGCGTTTTCATGCCCGCGCCCTAGCTGCGTTCGCGCCGCAACGCGAGTGTCGTTGTCGTTGCGCGTGCGAGGCCTTAACGGTGCGCCATGAGTTATGTCGCCAATCCGATCGCGCTGATCGGCAACACGCCGCTCGTCCGGCTGGCCGGGCCGTCGGCCGAGACCGGCTGCACGATCCTGGGCAAATGCGAATTCGCCAATCCCGGTGCGTCGGTGAAGGATCGCGCCGCGCTCGCGATCGTCGAGGACGCGCAGAAGACGGGGGCGTTGCAGCCGGGCGGCACGATCGTCGAGGGCACGGCGGGCAACACCGGGATCGGCCTCGCGCTCGTCGCCAATGCGCTGGGGTATAAGACGATCATCGTGATGCCCGAGACGCAGAGCCGCGAGAAGATGGACACGCTGCGCGCGCTCGGCGCAGAGCTGGTGCTGGTTCCCGCCGCGCCCTTCTCGAATCCAGGCCACTTCGTCCACACGTCGCGCCGGATCGCACAAGAAACGCCAAACGCGGTCTGGGCGAACCAGTTCGACAATATCGCCAATCGCCGTGCGCATATCACCGGCACCGCCGAGGAGATTTGGGCACAGACCGGCGGGCAGATCCACGGCTTCGTCTGCGCGGCGGGCACCGGCGGGACGATCGCGGGCGTCGGCATGGCGCTTAAAGCGAAGAATCCCGACGTCCAGATCGCGCTCGCCGACCCGCATGGCGCGGCGCTCTACAGCTTCTACGCATGCGGCGAGCTGAAGGCGGAAGGGTCGTCGGTCGCCGAAGGCATCGGCCAGGGCCGTATCACCGGCAACCTCGACGGTGCGCCGATCGACCGCCAATATCGCATCTCGGACGAAGCAGGGCTTGCCCGTGTCGGTGCGCTGCTCGCCGACGAGGGACTGTGCCTTGGGCTGTCGTCGGGGATCAACGTCGAGGGCGCGGTGCGGCTTGCGCACGATCTGGGACCGGGCACGACGATCGTGACGATCCTGTGCGACAGCGGCTTCCGCTACCTCTCGACGCTCTACAATGCCGAATGGCTGCGCGCCAAGGGCCTGCCGGTGTTCGCTTGGCTCGACAACTGATCCAGGTTAACGTCGCCCCGATGGTCGAACCGCTCCTGCCGCCAACGCCCCCTGAAGACCGGATGCAGCGCGTGCGCGTGGGCATCACCGGCCTCGCGGCGGTCGGGATCGTCGTTGCGGTCGCGACCGCGATCGCAAGCGGCCTTCCGCGCACCGCCGAAAACATCACCGCGCCCGTGGCAGTCGGCACTACGACGAACACCGTCGATCCCGACGCCGAGCCGCTTGCCCAACTTGGCGCCGCACCCGGGGGGATGACCGACAAGGTTCCGGCGAAACCCAAATAAATCATCCAGAACAAAGCACGAATACTTACAACTTAAAGAAGTCCGACCCACTTCTGCCCACAATTACCCATTGTCGCCCAGCGATTCGGTTGATACGACCTCAATCCGACAAGGGCGGGGTTCACCTGACGCGATTCTAAACCACCGGACAGCGCATGAGGCCGCTTTCCGGCGCGCAGGCGCTTGGCTCGAGGGGAAGACTGTGGGCGACCAGCGGGAAATCTACCAAGGCTATGCGCTCCAGGCGATCGACCGCAAGGGTCGCGTCGCTATTCCTGCCGGACTTCGCGACACGCTGCTCCTCAACACCCCTGAACGCGTACTCGCGATTGGCGATGAGGCCGAGCTACCCTGCATGACGGCCTATGACCGCCCGTGGGCGCGTCTACTCAAGGCGCGGCTTGAGGCCGATTATACGGTCGCACGCGAGCGCGGCGAGGGTATCAAGCGGGCACATGACGCGCTGCTCAGTTTTGGCAACGTCGACGCCGTTGCCTTCGACGATGCGGGACGCTTCATCATGCCAGCGTTCGCGATCGAGGTTCTCGACCTTGCGGACTACGTCTTTTTCGTGGGTGCGGGCGACGTCCTGCAGCTGTGGAACCCGCGAACGCTGATCGACGCCGACGGTGTCCCCGAGGGAACGCGCAAACGCTGTGCATTCGAAATGAAAGCACGCAAGGTGGCGGCATGAGTGGGCATGTCCCGGTGCTGCTCGACGAGGTTATCGAAGCGCTCGCGCCCGCGCCGGGCGAACGCCATATCGACGCGACCTACGGCGCTGGCGGCTATACGCGCGCGATTCTTGCGCGCGGTGCGCAGGTCGTCGCGTTCGACCGCGATCCCGACGCGATCGCCGCCGCCGTTCCAGACGAACCGCTGATGCTTATCACCGACAATTTCTCGCAGCTTGGTCGCGCGGGCGAGGCTGACGGCGTCACTTTCGACCTCGGCGTCTCGTCGATGCAGCTCGACCGCCCGGCGCGCGGCTTTTCGTTTCAGGCCGACGGTCCGCTCGACATGCGAATGGGGCAGGAGGGGCCGACCGCGGCCGACTTCGTCAATACCGCCGACGAAGGCGCGCTCGCCGATACGATCTACGCCTTTGGCGACGAGCATCGCAGCCGCCGGATCGCGCGTGCGATCGTGGCGGCGCGCCCGCTGACGACGACCGGCGAGCTTGCGCGCGTCGTCCGCCGTGCGGTCGGGCACAAGCCGCACGACAAGAAAGACCCGGCGACCAAGACTTTCCAGGCGATCCGGGTGCACGTCAACCGCGAGCTGGACGAACTCGCCGATGGGCTGCGCGCCGCCGAAGCGGTCCTCAAACCCGGCGGACGGCTGGCGGTCGTGACGTTCCACAGCCTCGAAGACCGGATCGTCAAGACGTTCCTGCGCCGCCGCTCCGGGCAAAGTGCGGGCGGCTCGCGCCATCTGCCCTTGGCCGCCGAGGGGCCGCCACCGACGTTCGACGCGGTCGCGCGTCCCGTTCGTCCCTCGGAGGCCGAGGTCGCGCGCAATCCGCGCGCACGCTCGGCCACGTTACGCTCGGCGCGCCGCACCGCTGCTCCTTCATGGCCACTCGCGGCCGACGACGAAAGGGTGATGTCATGATCGCACGGCGCTTTGGTGCGCTCGGCTGGGTGGCGGGAATCGCAGCCGCCGCGACCGGCCTGTATCTGGTTTCGTTGCAAGTCGCCGCGGAGCGCGCAAAGCTCGACGAGGTCGACGCGCGCATCACCGCGACGCACCGCGAGATGCGGCAGTTGCAGACCGAACTCGGCACACGCGCCAGCCTGCGCCAGCTCGAGAAGTGGAACGGCGAATCGCTGTCGCTCGCGGCGCCGCGGGCCTCGCAATATCTGCGTGCCGATTACCAGCTTGCCGCGATCGACCGTCACGCCGTCGACTTGGCTGCGCCGCGCACCGACGTGGTGCGCGCGGCGATGGTATCGGCATCACCCGCGCCGGCCGCTGCCAAGCTGCCAAATCTGGAGCGCGCGGCGTTTGCGCCCGCCGCAAAGGCCAAGCCGCCGGTCCCCGCCGTCCGGCCCGCGGCGCAAAGTGATGTGAAGCCGCGCCTGGTCGCAAAGGCGACGCTGGCGAACTTGCTTCGCACCGCCGCGCTCGAGGATGGCGCGACCGCGAAACGTCCGTGACCACTTTGGTCGCCCAGCCGCCGCGCGTGCGCGATGCGGGCGAGCGCACGGCCGCGATCGGAACCGCGCATCAGCGGCTGATGCTGTTGATGCTGCTGTTCCTGGCGGGCGGGCTCGCGCTTTCGGCAAAGCTCACGTGGTTCGGCGTCTTTCCCGGCGATGCGAAGACGCGGCTGGTCGATGCGGCATTGATGCGCGGCGACATCACCGATCGTCGCGGCCAGGTGCTGGCGCGCACGATGGAGGCATGGTCGATCGGGGTCCATCCCAAGAAATTACTGACCCCGCCAGCGGTGTTCGCGGCGAAACTGGCGGCGCTGATCCCCGAACGCAGCGAGGCCGAGTATCTCGCGCTGCTGACGTCGGGCATCGACTTCACCTATTTGCGCCGCCGCGCGCTGCCCGAACTGGTCGCGCAGGTGAATGCGCTCGGCGAACCCGCGATCGGCTTCGCACGCGAACCCGAACGGCTGTATCCGCAGACGACCCTGGCCGCGCACGTGCTTGGGTATACCGACCTCGGCGGGCACGGCGTGACGGGCATGGAGCGTGTGCTCAACCCGTCGCTTCAAGGTGCGGCGGCGCGCGGCGCGCCGGTGGCGCTGTCGATCGACGCCCGCGTGCAGGCCGCGATGGAAAGCGAACTCGCCACCGCCATGGTCCAGCAGAATGCGGCGGCCGCGAGCGGGATCGTGCTCGACGTTCATACCGGAGAGATTGTCGCGCTTGCCTCGCTGCCGGTCTTCAACCCGAACAAGCCCAAGGGCACGAAGGATGATCCGGTGTGGCGCAACACCGTCACCCAAAGCGTCTATGAGCTTGGCTCGACGTTCAAGCCGATCACGATGGCGGCGGCGATCGACGCGGGTGTCGTGACCTCGATGGCGAAGCGCTACGACGCGACTGCACCGCTCCAGGTTGGCGGGTTCAAGATCCACGACGATCACCCGAGCGGGCGCTGGTTGAACGTGCCCGAGACGCTGGTGCATTCGTCGAACATCGTGACCGCGCGAATCTCCGACGAATTGGGCGAGGCGCGCACCGCCGCGCTCTACCGCAAGCTTCACTTCGACAAGCGCCCCGACATCGAGCTGAAAGAACGCGGCACGCCGATCTGGCCGCAATATTGGGGCCGCACGACGGTCATGACGATCGGTTACGGCCACGGCATGGCGGTGACGCCGCTGCACCTGGCGACCGCATATGCAGCGCTCGTCAACGGCGGCATCTGGCGTCCATCGACGCTGTTGCGCGTCGCGCCGGGCAAGGCACCACAGGGTACGCGCGTGTTTTCGCAAGGGACCAGCGACCGGTTACGCCAGCTGCTGCGGCTGATCGTCACCGATGGGACCGGCAGGAACGGCGACGTTCCGGGGCTTCGCGTGGGCGGCAAGACCGGAACCGCCGAAAAGCCGAGCGAAGGGCGTTATGCCAAGCATTCGATCGTCGCGACGTTTGCCGCAGCCTTTCCGATGGACGCGCCGCGCTATGTCGTGATCGCGATGCTCGACGAGCCCAAGGGGGCGCCCGAAAGTCACGGGCTGCGCACCGCCGCGTGGGTGGCGGCCCCCGTCGTTGCACGCGTCATCGCGCGCACCGGTCCCATGCTCGGCATCTTTCCCGATGCAGACCGCGACATCGACACCAGCGAGCTGACCCCGCTGCTGTGGAAAGCGAAGGGCGAGCGCTAATGCGCCTTGCCGCGCTGACCGGCCTCGACGTGGCGGGCGACGTGACCGGGTTCGCGCTCGACCATCGCAAGGTCGCGCCGGGCACGGTCTTTGGCGCCTTTCGGGGAAGCCGCGCGAATGGCGAGGACTTCATCCCCGCCGCCGTCGCCGCCGGCGCAATCGCGGTCGTGACGCGCGAGGGCGTAAAGGTCGAAGGCGCGCTGCCGCTCTATGCCGATGAGCCGCGCCGCCGCTTCGCATTGCTCGCAGGCAAGTTCTTCGCACCGTTTCCAGCGACCTGTGTCGCGGTGACGGGCACCAACGGCAAGACCTCGACCGTCGAATTGACGCGCCAGCTGTGGCAGATGTCGGGGCACCAGGCAGCGAGCATCGGCACGTTGGGCGTGACGACCGCACGCGAAAGTGTGGCGATTGGACTGACCACGCCCGATGTCGTCACGTTCCTCGGCAACATGGGCGGCCTCGCGCGCGAGGGAGTCGGCCATGTCGCGTTCGAGGCGTCGTCGATCGGCCTCGACCAATATCGTACCGAAGGGCTGGCGGTCGCGGCGGCGGCGTTCACCAACCTCAGCCGCGATCACCTCGACTATCACGGCGACATGGCGGCATATCTGACCGCCAAGCTGCGTCTGTTTGCAGAGATCGTCGATGCCGACGGCACGGCGGTCGTGTGGCAGGACGATGCGGCATCGGATCGCGTCATCGACCTGGCACGCGCGCGCGGGCTGAAACTGATCGGCGTCGGCACGCGCGGCGCGACGATCAGGCTGCTCGACCGCGTGCCCTCGCAGCTGGGGCAGATGCTGACCTTGTGCTGCGAAGGGCGCGAGCTGAAGGTCGCACTGCCGCTGATCGGCGCTTATCAGGCGGCGAACGCGCTGATGGCCGCTGGCCTTGTCGTCGCAACGGGCGGCGATCTGGGGCAGACGCTTGCCAACCTTGCGCGCGTGCAGGGCGTGCGCGGACGGCTCGAACGTGCCTGCATCACCCGCACCGGCGCACCGGTCTATGTCGATTATGCGCACACGCCCGACGCACTGGCGGCGGCGATTTCTGCACTGAAGCCACACGCGGTCGGGCGGCTGATCGTCGTGTTCGGCGCAGGCGGCGACCGCGACGCGGGCAAGCGCCCCGAAATGGGATTGATCGCGTCGGCGATGGCCGACCGCGTGATCGTGACCGACGACAACCCCCGCACCGAAGATGCAGGCAACATCCGCGCGGCGATCCTGGCTAAGGCCCCCGAAGCCACCGAGATCGCCGATCGCCGCGCCGCGATCGCCGCTGCCATCGCCGAGGCGTGCGCGCCCGACATCGTGCTGATCGCGGGCAAGGGGCATGAAAGCGGGCAGACCGTCGGCGAGATCGTGCTGCCCTTCGACGACGTCGCGGTGGCACGCGAATGCGCGGCATGAGCGGCGTCACCCCCAACTCGCCTTCTCCCTCTGGGGAGAGGGACAGCTTGGCGAAAGCCAAGCAGGGCGAGGGCCAATGACGCTCTGGACGTCTGCCGACATCGCTGCCGCGACCGGTGGCATCGCATCGAGCGACTTCACCTGCGACGCCGTTGCCTTCGATAGTCGCGAAGTCGGCCCGGGCGCGCTGTTCGTCGCGATGCCGGGAACCGCGCACGACGGACATGACTTCGTGGCGCAGGCGGTGGCGCAAGGCGCGAGCGGCGTGATCGTGTCGCGGCCGATTGCGGCTCCGCACGTCCAGGTTGCCGATACCGCGGCGGCACTCGTTGCGCTCGGCGCTGCCGCGCGTGCACGGACGGCGGCGCAGATCGTCGGCATCACCGGGTCGGTCGGCAAGACCGGAACCAAGGAAGCGCTCGCTGCCGCGCTCGCGCGCATTCCCGGCACGCGCGTACACCGATCGGTCAAAAGCTATAACAATCACACCGGCGTGCCGCTCAGCCTGGCGCGCATGCCGGCCGACACCGATTACGGTGTCTTCGAAATGGGCATGAACCACGCAGGCGAGATCGCCGCGCTGACGACGCAGGTGCGTCCCCACGTCGCATTGATCACCGCAGTCGCGCCGGTTCATATCGAGTTCTTCGCGGGCCTCGACGCGATCGCCGATGCCAAAGCGGAGATTTTTGCGGGGCTCGTCCCAGGCGGCACCGCGATCGTTCCGTTTGACACGCCCTATCATGC
>JAYTAR010000364.1:0-3244 GCA_043737455.1 Sphingomonadales bacterium
GCGAGCGCGGCGCGATAGGCGATGCTGTCGGGCGACAAGATGCGATACTGCGGGTCGCCCGCGTTTTGTGCATCGACCTTCGCGGCCATCCGCACGAACGCGGCTTCGACCTGCTCGCGCGTGCATACCCCGTGCAAAAGCCAGTTCGCAAGTGCTTGAGAAGAAATGCGTAACGTCGCACGGTCTTCCATCAGACCGACATCGTCGATATCGGGGACCTTGCTGCACCCGATCCCCTGATCGATCCAGCGGACGACGTAGCCCAGAATGCCCTGCGTGTTATTGTCGAGTTCGCGCGTCACCTCGGCTTCGGACCAGTTCCGACCGGTCGCAAGCGGAACCGTGAGCAGGTCCGCAAGCGGCGCGATCGCGGTCAGTTCCTGCTGACGCGCGAACACGTCGATCTGATGATAGTGCACCGCGTGCAGCGTCGCGGCGGTCGGCGACGGCACCCAGGCGGTGTTGGCACCCGCCGTCGGGTGGCCGATCTTTTGCGCCATCATGTCGGCCATGCGGTCGGGCGCCGCCCACATCCCCTTGCCGATCTGCGCGCGACCACTCAGGCCGCAAGCAAGCCCGATCGCGACGTTGCGCGCCTCATATGCCTTGATCCACGCACTCGTTTTCATTTCGCCCTTCGGCAGCATCGCGCCTGCCTTCATCGACGTGTGGATCTCGTCGCCGGTACGGTCGAGAAAGCCGGTGTTGACGAACGCGATGCGGTGGCGGACCGCGTGGATCGTTGCCGCCAGATTGGCCGACGTCCGGCGCTCCTCGTCCATCACGCCGACCTTGATCATGTGACGCGCCAGGCCGAGCACATCTTCGACCGCGTCGAACAGATCGTTGGTAAAGGCGGCCTCCGCGGGCCCGTGCATCTTGGGCTTGACGATGTAGATCGACCCGGCGCGACTGTTGCGACGTTCCCCAAGGAGATCATGCAGCGCCAACAGTGACGTCACGACGGCATCGATGATGCCTTCGGGGGCTTCCGATCCGTCAGCCAGCAAGACCGCAGGGTTGGTCATCAAATGCCCGACGTTGCGCACGAACAACAGGCTGCGGCCAGGCAGCGTGAACGCGCCATCGGGGCCGTGCCAGTTGCGGTCGGGCTCGAGCGCGCGGGTCATGGTCTTGCCATGCTTTTCGAACGAGGCGGTCAGATCGCCTTTCATCAGCCCGAGCCAGGTCGCGTAAGCCGCAACCTTGTCGTCGGCGTCGACCGCCGCGACTGAGTCCTCGAGATCGACGATCGTCGACAGGGCCGATTCGAGGATGACGTCGGCGATCCCCAGCGGGTCAGTTGCGCCAATCGGATGCTCGCGGTCTATCACAAGCTCGATGTGCAGGCCGTTGTGGCGGAACAGCTTTCGCCCTTCACGCCAACCAATCAGATGCGTGTCCTCGGCCCAGCCGGGGATCGCGGCGTCGAGGAAGGCACGCGTATACGCAACCACCGCCGCGCCGCGCGCCGCGTCATATCCCCCCGGATGGGCGGTCGGTGCATCGAGCACGTCGGTTCCATATAGCGCGTCGTACAGGCTGCCCCACCGGGCATTGGCCGCGTTGAGCGCGAACCGCGTATTGAGCGAGGGCACAACCAGCTGGGGCCCCGCCATCGTCGCGACTTCGGCATCGACGTTTTCGGTCGTGATCGCAAACGGCGCGGGGTCGGGGATGAGGTAACCGATTTCGGTCAGGAAGGCGGCGTAGGCATCGGCATCCCAAGCCGAGCCGATGCGCGCCGCGTGCCACGCGTCGATCCGGGACTGCAGATCGTCGCGGACCGTGAGCAACGCCTGATTGACGGGCATGAACCGCGCGAGGATATCCGCCAGTCCTTGCCACAGCGCCTCGGCGGCGATGCCGGTACCGGGCAGTGCTTGCGTCTCGATGAAGTCGGCAAGCACCTCCGCGACCTGCAACCCCGAACGAACGACATAGGTCATGCACATCTCCCCCGCGTCAGCCGCGCTTTGTGCGGGCGGCTATGAAGGCGACATGAGAGCGTCACAAGCCCCGTGAGTACGGCTTTCGCGACCGTGCGAAGGACGCTAGCAAGCGCTTCATGCTCAGCACCGTCGAAACCACGCTTGTCGATAATGCCCGCTCGGCGCCGATGATGGCGAATGTCGAACTTTGGGCGGCGATCAACAGTGGCACGAGCAATCTTGCCGGACTGGCGCAGGTCGCCGCACTGATCGCCGACGCGTTCGCAGTGCTACCGGGCGCGCTTACGTTGATCGATGCGCAGCCCGAAACCAGTATCGCGCCCGACGGCAGCACGCACATGGTCACGCGCGGCCAGCATCTCCATCTGGTCGTGCGTCCCGAAGCCCCGCGGCGCGTCCTGCTGACGGGACACATGGACACGGTCTTTCCCGGCGATCATCCGTTCCAGGCCTTGCGTGAGATCGCGCCCGGAATCGTCAACGGTCCGGGCGTGGCCGATATGAAGGGCGGCATCGCGGTAATGCTCGCCGCGCTGACCGCGTTCGAGGCGAGCGATGCGGCCGCATCGATCGGCTATGATGTGCTGATCAACAGTGATGAGGAAACCGGCTCGACGACGTCGGCGGCGCTGATCGCGGCATGCGCCAGTGGCAAAGTCGCGGCGCTGACGTACGAACCCGCCGCACTTCCCGACGGCACGCTGGCCGGTGCGCGGCCCGGCAGCGGCAATTTTAGCTTCGTGGTAACTGGTCGTGCGGCACATGCGGGCCGTAATCCGCAGGACGGACGCAACGCGTTGCTCGCCGCCGCCGATCTCGCGCTTTGCCTGGCCGCGCTCCGCGGACCTGGGTTGAGCGTCAACCCAGCAAAGATCGATGGCGGCGGGCCGAACAACGTCGTTCCCGATCATGCCGTGCTGCGCGTCAACCTGCGTCCCGCCACACCTGCCGACGAGAAAGCGGCGCGTATCGCGATCGATCGACTGATCGCCGAGATCGCAGCGCGCCATGACGTCATCGTCCATAGTCATGGCGGGTTCGGTCGCCCGCCAAAGCCACTCGACGCGCGTGCCGAGCAGCTGTTCGGCCTGGTGCACGACTGCGGCCGCGACCTTGGTCAGTCGATCGCCTGGCAGCCGAGCGGCGGCGTGTGCGATGGCAACAACATCGCCGCGTGCGGCGTGCCCGTCGTCGACACGATGGGCGTGCGCGGCGGGGCGATTCATTCATCTGACGAGTATCTGATCGTCGCGTCGCTTGCCGAGCGCGCGGCGCTGAGCGCGCTGACACTT
>JAYTAR010000365.1:0-3240 GCA_043737455.1 Sphingomonadales bacterium
CCGTCGGGCAAGGACGAGACGCGCAAGCTGCTCGACGACGCGGGGATCGCCGCCAACATCGCCGCGATCCGCCGCGTCTTCGAACGCTTCCTCGTGTTCGGCGACGGGCCGACCGATGCGGTGCTGATTAACAATGACGACTGGCTGAGCCAGCTGCGCTACATCGACCTGCTTCGCGACGTGGGGCGTCACTTCACGATCAATCGCATGCTGACGTTCGATTCGGTCAAGCTGCGGCTCGACCGCGAGCAGCCGCTGACGTTCCTAGAATTCAACTACATGATCCTGCAGGCATATGATTTCCTGAAGCTTTCGCGCGATCACGGGTGCCGGTTGCAGCTCGGCGGTTCGGACCAATGGGGCAATATCGTCAATGGGATCGAGCTGGCGCGACGGATCGACGGCACCGAGTTGTTCGGAGTGACGGCACCGCTGATCACCAATCCCGACGGCTCGAAAATGGGCAAGACCGTCGCGGGCGCGGTCTGGCTGCACGAGGATCAGCTGCCGCATTACGATTATTGGCAGTTCTGGCGGAACACCGACGACCGCGCCGTGGGCCAAAGGTTGCGGCTGTTCACCGACGTGCCGCTGGATGAAATCGCACGGCTGGAGGCGCTGCAGGGGGCCGAGATCAACGCCGCCAAGATCATCCTCGCCGATGCCGCGACGGCGCTATGTCGCGGGACCGCTGCGGCATCGGCGGCGCACGACACCGCCGCCACGACGTTTGCGGGTGGGGCGGGGGAGGCGTTGCCGACGATCGTCGGGGAATACACATTGGTCGAGGCACTCGTCGCGCTCGGTTTCAGCGCGTCGAAGGGTGAGGCACGGCGGCTGATCGCGGGGGGCGGCGCGCGCATCGACGGCGAGAAAGTGACCGACGAAGGCGCGGTCGTCATGGCCGGTCTTGAGCCGACGCGGATCTCGGCGGGCAAGAAGCTCCACGGGCTCGTGCTGCGATAGGGTTAAGGCGCGGCAAAGCCTATCGCTTGACGTTTCGGTGGCGGCGCTATCGCTAACGTGAGCAGCATGGAAACCGCCGTTCATCCGCTTGTCGCCACGACCAACCACAGCAATCGCCGCCGCGCGGAGCGTGAAGACATTGCCGCCGACACGTTGATGACCGATCGGGCAGGCCGCTTGTCGGGCGTGCGCCTCCTCAACCTGTCCGAAGACGGGTTCATGGCGGTGACCGACATGGACCAGACCGATCGCGAGTCGATCCGCATCGACATGCCGGTGGTCGGCTGGGTGCGCGCCGATATCGTGTGGGTGTTGGGCGAGCGTATCGGTGCGTCGTTCCGCGAGTCGCTGTCGCCGCAGGAATGGCACGCGATCGTCGCCGAGGTCGGCCGCTAAACTAATCGAGCCGGATGACGGCTGAGAAATCCTTGTCGCCCTGGCCCGCGGCGATCATGGCGCGGTAGCGTTCGGCGGCGCTCGCCGCCACCGGCACCGCGCTCCCGGCAGCCTGCGCCGCCGCCAACGCCAGGTCCATGTCCTTCATCATCAGCGCCGTCGCGAAGCCGCCGGCATAGTCGCGATCGGCGGGCGACTCGGGGCCGACGCCCGGTACCGGGCAATAGCGCGTCATTGACCAGCTTTGCCCCGACGAGACGCTCGCGATGTCGTAGAAGCGCGCCGCGTCGAGCCCGAGCGCTTCGGCAAGCCGAAACGCCTCCGCGGTCACCGCCATCGTCGCGCCCAGGATCATGTTGTTGCAAATCTTGGCCGCCTGACCCGATCCGTTTGCGCCGGCATGGACGATCGCGGTCCCCATGTCGGCCAGCACGGCCTCTGCGCGCGCGAACGCTTCCGCCGACCCGCCGACCATGAAGGTCAAGCTGCCCGCCGTCGCCGCCGCAATCCCACCCGAGACCGGGGCGTCGACCGCGACCAGCCCGTGCGTCGCCGCCGCATCGGCAAGCCGCCGCGCGGTCGCGACGTCGATCGTCGAGGAATCGATCAGCAAAGTCCCCGGCGGGGCGCTCGCGAACACCGTTTCCTCATAGACCTGCGCGACTTGCTGCCCGGCGGGCAACATCGTCACGACGACATCGGCATCGGCAACCGCCTCACCAGCATTCGCGGCGGGCAGGCACCCGGCCAAGCGCGCGCGCTCGAGCGCATCGCTTGAAAGGTCGAACGCGCGCACGTCATGCCCGGCCTTGGCCAGGTTCGCCGCCATGCCGCCGCCCATATGGCCAAGCCCGATGAACGCGATTGTGGTCATCGTCCGCTCCATATGCCAGCGCGCTTCTCGACGAAGGCGGCCATGCCTTCCTTCTGGTCGGCAGTGCCAAACAGTGCGTGGAACAGGCGGCGCTCATAGGCGATCCCCTGCACCAGCGTCGTTTCGAACGCGGTGTCGATCATCTCCTTGGCGGCGATTGCGGCGAGCGGCGGCATCGCGGCAATCGTTG
Source organism: Sphingomonadales bacterium (assembly GCA_043737455.1). Classification (GTDB taxonomy): domain Bacteria; phylum Pseudomonadota; class Alphaproteobacteria; order Sphingomonadales; family Sphingomonadaceae; genus Sphingomonas_O. The sequence continues at coordinate 2,427 of JAYTAR010000365.1, forward strand.
TGGCGGTCTTCATCGCTTCCTCGATAAGGTCGGCGGCGGCTACGACGCGCGCAACCAGGCCGCTGCGCTCAGCCTCCTCGGCCCCCATCATGCGCCCGGTCAGGCACATCTCCATCGCTTTCGCCTTGCCGATCGCGCGCGTCAGCCGCTGCGAGCCGCCCATGCCGGGGGTCACGCCCAGCTTGATCTCGGGCTGGCCGAACTTGGCACCGTCGCCCGCAAGGATGAAATCGGCCATCATCGCGACTTCGCAGCCGCCGCCGAGCGCGAAGCCGTTGACCGCCGCGATCCATGGCTTGCGCGTCGCGGTGATGCGGCTCCAGCCCGCGAACCAGTCGGCGACGAACATGTCGGCGAATGATTGCCCGGCCATCTCCTTGATGTCCGCGCCGGCCGCGAACGCCTTTTCGCTGCCCGTCAGGACAAGGCAGCGCTGCCCCGCGTCACTGTCGTACGCCGCGAACGCGACAGTCAATTCGGCGAGCATTTGCGCGTTCAGCGCGTTCAGCGCATGCGGTCGGTTGAGCGTGACCAAGGTGACGGCGCCGCGTGGTTCGACAAGGATTGTTTCGTAGGTCATCTTATCCTTCGTCACCCCGGACTTGATCCGGGGCTTGGCTGTTTCAACCGCGTTGAAGAAGAAGCCTAGCCCCGGGTCAAGCCCGGGGTGACGAAAGCGGGTGAGGTGTCCATCCCTCGCCAATCGCCATCGTTGCAAAGATCGCGTCAACCTCGCGCTTATCGAAGTGCGGCACCCAGCGCGGCGCATTGTCCTTGTCGACGATCAGCGCGCGAACGCCCTCGATGAAGTCGG
>JAYTAR010000366.1:0-3240 GCA_043737455.1 Sphingomonadales bacterium
CCGGGCTTGCGCTGCCGACGCTCTATGTCACCGGCATCCTCGCCTGGTGGCGCAAGCGCGCGCGACGGGCGGTGCGCGCGATTGACGCAAGGCAGCCGATTTCGATATAGCTGACCTCTGCACATAGGGCGGCCGCGAGCGCCGCCCTTTTGCGTTTTTGGGGAACTGCCATGTCGATCACCGCGCTGATGCCCGTCTACCCCCGCTCGGGCGTGCGGCCGGTGCGCGGCGAGGGCGCGTATCTGTTTGGCGAGCGCGGCGAGCGCTACCTCGACTTTGCAAGCGGCATCGCGGTCAACATCCTGGGTCATGGCCATCCGCATCTGGTCGCCGCGATCCAGAAGCAGGCGGCGACGTTGATGCACGTCAGCAACCTCTACGGCTCGCCGCAGGGGGAAGCGCTCGCGCAGCGGCTCGTCGACCTAACGTTCGCCGACACGGTGTTCTTCACCAATTCGGGCGCGGAGGCGGTCGAGTGCGCGATCAAGACCGCGCGTCGCTATCACTTCGTCACCGGTAATCCGCAGCGCACTACGCTGATCACCTTTGGCAACGCGTTTCATGGCCGCACTTTGGGCACGATCAGCGCGACCGATCAGCCCAAGATGCGCGACGGCTTCGAACCGTTGCTGCCGGGGTTCGACTATGCGCCGTTCAACGATCTCGACGCCGCGCTCGCGCTGATCGACGACAGCACCGCGGGCTTTCTGGTCGAGCCGATCCAAGGCGAGGGCGGCGTGAAGCCCGCGACGCAGGCGTTCCTGCAAGGCTTGCGCGCGGCCTGCGACGAACGCGGCCTGCTGCTCATCCTCGACGAAGTGCAGTGCGGCATGGGGCGGACGGGCAAGTTGTTCGCGCATGAACATTACGGCCTCACCCCCGACATCATGGCGATCGCCAAGGGCATCGGCGGTGGCTTCCCGCTCGGCGCGTGCCTCGCGACCGAACGTGCCGCGCAGGGGATGGTGATCGGCACGCACGGGTCGACCTATGGCGGCAATCCGCTCGCGATGGCGGCAGGCGGCGCGGTGCTCGACGTCGTCGCGAACGATGCTTTCCTCGAGCAGGTCTGCAACACGCGCGACCGGCTGCGCGGTGCGATCAACCAGCTGATGCCTAATCACGACGGCGTGTTCGATCATCTGCGCGGCCTGGGACTGATGCTTGGCATCAAACTGCGCGTCGACAGCCGCGCCTTTGTCGCGTACGCGCGCGACCATCACGGCCTGTTGACGGTCGCGGCGGGCGATAACGTGATGCGCGTCCTGCCTCCGCTTAACATCGGCGAGCAGCACATCGGCGAGTTCGTCGAAAAGCTGTCGGCGGCGGCAGCCAGCTTCGTCCCCGCGCCGTGACGCGGCACTTTCTCGACCTCTCCTCGGCGGGGGGCGACGGCATCGCGGCGATGATCGGCGACGCGATCGACCGCAAGGCGGCGCGCGCGGGATGGCCCAAGGGCCGGGTCGATAGCGACGCGCCGCTTGCCGGGCACACCCTCGCGATGATCTTTGAAAAGGCGTCGACGCGCACCCGCGTCTCGTTCGACATGGCGATGCGCCAGCTTGGCGGCACGACGATCGTCATGGACGCCGGGTCGATGCAGCTTGGCCGCGGCGAGACCGTCGCCGACACCGCGCGCGTCCTGTCGCGCTATGTCGACGCGATCATGATCCGCACCGACGACCAGGCCAAGCTCGACGAACTCGCCGCGCACGCGACCGTACCCGTCATCAACGGGCTGACCGACGACAGTCATCCGTGCCAGGTCATGGCCGACTTGCTGACCGCGATCGAACGCGGGCTGGCGCTGCCGGGATCGAAATGGACATGGCTGGGCGATGGCAACAACGTGCTGCACTCGATTGTCGAGGCGGCGGGACTGATGAAGTTCTCGGTCGCGATCGCGTGTCCGCAGGGATTCGACCCGCACGACCGCTGGATAGAGGACGCGAATGCGCGGCTGGCCGACACCAATGCCCGCGTGACGATAGAACGCGTGCCCGAACGCGCGGTCGCAGATGCCGACATCGTCGTCACCGATTCATGGGTATCGATGGGGCAGGCGGGCGGCGACGCGAAGCTCGCGGCGATGCTGCCGTATCAAGTCGGCGCTGGACTGATGTCAGGCGCAAAGCCCAGCGCGACGTTTCTCCACTGCCTTCCCGCTCACCGCGGCGAGGAAGTCACCGCCGACGTCATCGACGGCCCGCAATCGGCGATCTGGGACGAAGCCGAGAACCGCTTGCATGGGCAAAAGAGCATCTTGTTATGGTGTTTCGGTCGGCTGAGCTGACGCCACGTTGCAGTCGGTCGCTCGACACCACATCTTCAACCCGGTCATTATAAAGGATTACACTTGGCTGCTTTCAAACCGCCGTTGTTTCAGGATCGAGTCGCCGCGGCCGCTGCTGCCCGCGAAAAGGCACTCGCAGGATTGAAGGCAAAGGCGCCGATCGACCCGGCGATCGTGGCGCGTCGGCTGCAGGCGGAGCAACAGCGCGCCGAACTCCAGGCGGAGCGACAGGCGGCCAAGCAGGAAGCCACAAGGGTGGAGAAGGCGATCAGGGCGGAAAAGGCAGCCGCCAAGGCAGCGGAGATTGCCGAGGCGGAAGCGGCGGCGGCTTTGAAGGCGGCACGTCTGAAACCGCCGACCGCGGCCGAAATGAAGGCGGCACGCGACGCGCGCTATGCTGCGCGCAAGGCGCAGCAATAGGTTTGAGGCGTCGGCACTCACTTGAGATACGGTTCAGCTTCAGCTTCGGGCGGCGGCGGTTTGAGGCCAACTTTCAATTTGTTGTGTCACAACCGTTCGGTTGTGACACCGTTCAGCGCGATGTCAGCGGTCACCCAGTTTGTTACCATGCGAGCGCCCGAGTAGATCGCCTGTTACTTGTCGTCATCAGCGGTATGATAATTGTCGAGGAAGAGCGGGCATCCGAAGCTCGCTATATCGGCGAGGAGGCCCGCCGACAGAGTTGGCCCGCCGTCGAAACTGGATTGGAAGTGGCCGCACCACCATATTCCATCGAAGCGTTCAGACAATTCAGCGATGATTGATCGGTAGGGTTTAAGCCTATGGGCGATCAAGGCCAGCCCGTCTTCGAGGGACTGCCACTCCTCCTGAAACTGCGGATCGTCGCTCCCATTGTAGCCCCAGAATGGCCGTCCTGGCCGTCTGCCGATCGATTCAGCGTTCGATGATGTAGTCGCTTCAAGTCCCACGATCGAGGATACAGCCAC
>JAYTAR010000367.1:0-7980 GCA_043737455.1 Sphingomonadales bacterium
GCGGATGTCGGCGAGCCCGTCGCTGTCGATCCGGTAGGCGACGCCGCCGCCAAGCGAATAGGGGGCGGCGAGCGTCGCACCGGGCGCGCGCGCCTTGCACAGATCGGCGAGCAGCGCGCCGAGTTCGCGAGCACTGCTTGGAGGGAGATGGTGGAACAGCGTCAGATGCGCCGATAGCTGATTGCGCTCGGGCGGGAAATGCGCGCGCCGCAATCCATCGGCCCAGGCGAAATCGGCGGGGGACAGCGTCGCGGTGACGATGATCGGGGCGGGGGTCGTTCCAGTCAGTTCCGTCACCCTGAACTCGTGCCAGGGTCTATCGCACCGCAAGCGAAGCGCTCAGCCGGAAGAATGGATGCTGAAACAAGTTCAGCATGACAAGCTCTCGAGCTCGTCACTTCTTCAGCGTCAACCCACCGAAGCGCTTGTTGAAGCGCGCGACCTGGCCACCGGCGTCAAGCATGGTACCCTTGCCGCCGGTCCAGGCGGGATGCGCCAGCGGATCGATCTCGAGCGTCATCGTGTCGCCCTCCTTGCCCCAGGTCGAGCGTGTTTCGAAGACCGTGCCATCGGTCATCTGGACCTTGATCATGTGATATTCGGGGTGGATGCCGGATTTCATGGGATAAACTTTCATGCGGTGGACGGTTCCGACCGTCCTGACGAAGTCGGCGCGCTTAGCGGGCGGCGGCGGCTGTGGCAACCTGCGCGCCGTGACCGCTTTATTGCGGCGCGTCGGCGATCATCGCGGTGAATTCGGCCTGGGCGGCCAGCTTTTCGCCGACGAACGCGCGCCCGGCGAACTTGCACACGCTGGCGCGCTTCTGCACGAAGGCAACTTCGAGGCGGAGCAGACACCCGGGTTCGACGGGACTGCGGAACTTGGCCGCGTCGATCGCCATGAAATAGACGAGCTTGCCGGTCCCCGAAAGCCCAAGCGATTCGACCGCGAGGATACCGGCGGCCTGTGCCAGCGCCTCGACGATCAGCACGCCGGGCATGATCGGACGACCCGGAAAATGCCCAGCAAAGAACGGCTCGTTGATCGTGACCGCCTTGATCGCGACGATACGTTCGTCGATCACAAGCTCTTCGACGCGGTCGACAAGGAGCATCGGGAAGCGATGCGGCAGCGCCTCCATCACGCGTTGAATGTCGAGCTGCATTTCAGCAACCTTCCCGAGCAAAGAATCAGAGCGAGCGGAACGTAAGCAACTTCATCCCCGAGCGAAGCGACGGGCTGAGTCGAGCGCTAGCGAGACTCATGTCCGCACGGGGACAATCTCGCTTCGCTCGATGCAGCCCCTCGCTCCGCTCGGGGAAGAGAGCGTGCTTTAGCGCCCCTGACCCGGACGCGCGGGCGCTGGCGTCCCCGCTGCGGGTGCGGTACCTGCGGCAGGCTGGCCCTGCTGGCCCGGCTGCCAGTTCGCGGGCACGGCGGTATTCGCGCTAGGGATCGACTTGTTCAGCTCGGCGACGACCGCGTCGGTGATGTCGACCGTCGGCTGATAGCTGACCGTCGCCTGTGGCTGGAGCACGAGCTGCACCCCGCGCGCAGTCATCGCTGACTTCAGCGCCGCGTCGAGACGCCCCGCGATCTGCTCTTCGACATAGGCCTGGGCGCGCGCGATCGGCAGCGAGATGCGCTGCAGCTCCTGCTGCGCGGCCTGCTGGCGGTTCTGGATCGCCGTCGCCTGCGTCTGCAACGCGGCCTGATTGGCGTTGGGCGCACGCTGCGCGGTCTGGAATGCCGTCACGAGCGGCGCGAGCTCGGCCTGCAGCACTTTCGAGCGCGCGTCGAATTGTGCGATCTGCGCGGCATAAGTGGTGCGGATCTGTGCGGTCGCGCCCGTGAACGCCGCCGAGCGCTGCACCGCGCCCTGGACGTCGGCGACCCCGACGGTGGTTGCGGCCTGCGCAAAAGCAGGGGCCGCGACGAGCGCGACGGCGAGCGCCGCCGTGGAAAGCAGAGTTTTCATCAGAATTGGGTTCCTACGTTGAAGGTGAACAATTTCGTGCGGTCGCCCTCGGACTTGAGCAGCGCCTTGGCAATGTCGATGCGGAACGGCCCGAACGGCGAATTCCAGTTGACGCCGAACCCGACCGACAAGCGCGGCCGCGCGGAATTGCCGAGGAAGCGCTCGAGGAACGGGGTGCTTGCCGGCGATTGCGAGAGAATGGTCCCCGCCGGGCATGTCGCGCCAGGTGCCAACGGCGTGAAGATCGGCATGACGGCATTGTTCGTGCACAGCAAAGACCCGTTCGAATCGCGGTCGGGCCGCAACAGCGCGGCGACATTGGCCGGAATGAGCGGGTTGAAGTCCTGCGTGATCGGCCGCTTCACGCCGAATACCGCGCCGACATCGGCGAAGATCGAGGGACGCAGCCCGAGCTCACGCGCGCCCGATCCCAGCGGAATCTCAACTTCGAGCCGACCCTGGTAATAAGCGCGCCCGCCGAGCGCATCGTCGCTGATCTGGTTGCGATCCTTCGACAATGTCACGTTTCCGGCGGCATCGGTCAGATAGGGGATGCGCTGGATACGCGGGCCGACGCCGCGAATGTCGAAACCGCGCATCTGCGGCTCGCCAAGGAAGAAGCGGTCGGTCAGCCGGATGGGATCGTTGCCAGGCGTTCTTTGCCGATCGAGCGGGAGAATATAGCCGCCCTCGAGGCTCGCCGACAAAATGAAGCCACGCGGCAATGCGAAATATTTCGCGAAATTGGCGCTCGACCGCAGATAGCGCACGTTGCCGCCGAGCCCGGCCAGATCCTGGCTGAAAACGAAGCGCTGACCGCGGCTCGGGCGGATGCGGTTGTTGAGATTGTCGTACACCAAAGAATAGCCGAGCGACGACGTCGTCCGCCGACCGAGCGAGTCGCACAGATAACGGCCCGCACGCAGCGGATCGCACGTGTCGAGGTTACCAGTGCCGTTGGGATCGTAGAAATACGTGTTCCGGTCGAGCGTGACATTGTCGAAGCTCAATCCGTACCGCAGCGCCATCGACCAATATTCGGTGAGCGGCAGACCCGCGCGCAGCTGGAAGCCGGTCGTTACCTGCTGATAGGTCGTGTCGCGGCGCGTGCCGCTGAACTGGAACGAGTTGAAGTCGCGGCGGAAAATGTCGCCGCCCAGCGCGATGTTGCGATCGAACAGATACGGCTCGGTGAAGCCGAGCTCGACCGACTTCGAATAGCTCGAGTAATTGACGCTCGCGCGCAACTCCTGGCCCTTGCCGCGAAAGTTGCGCTGGCGGATCGACGCGTTGACGATGAAGCGCTCGAGCGACGAGAACCCCGCCGATAGCTGCAACTCGCCGGTCGATTTTTCCTCGACGTTCGCCTCGAGGATCACGCGGTCGGGCGCGCTGCCCTGACGCTGCGTGATCTCGAACTTATCCTGGAAGAAGCCGAGCGACTTGATGCGGTCTTCGGAGCGTTTCACCGAAAATGCGTTGAACGCATCGCCCTCGGCCAGCCGAAGCTCGCGCCGGATGACCTTGTCTTGCGTCAGCGTGTTGCCGTTGACGTTGACCGCTTCCACGTACACGCGCGGCGTTTCGCCGACGCGGAACGTGATGTTCATCGTCTTGTCTTCCTTGTTGCGGTTGAACGTAGGCTCGACCTGAGCGAACGCGTAACCGAACAGGCCCGCCGTCTTGGTGATGTTCTCTACGGTATCTTCGACCAACTTGGCATTATACCAATCGCCGGTCTTCATCGGGATTTGCGTCTTGACCGTGTCGGGCTTGAAGTCGCGCACGTCCGATTCGGCGATGACGTCGCCGAACTTATAACGTTCGCCTTCTTCGACCACATAAGTGATGACGAAGTCGCGCTTGTCGGGGGTCAGTTCGGCCACCGCCGAGATCACGCGGAAGTCGGCATAGCCTTGCGTGAGATAATATTGCCGCAGCTTGCCCTGGTCATAAGCAAGGCGGTCGGGATCGTAAGTGTCGCGCGACGAGAACAACCGCGTGATCGACGATTCCTTCGTCGCCATCTGCGCGCGCAATCGACCGTCCTTGAACACCTCATTGCCGATGATGTTGATCTTGCGGACCTTCGACTTGGGGCCTTCGCTGATCTCGTAGACGATATCGACACGATTCTGGTCGAGTGTCACCATCTTGGGCTCGACCGTCGCGGCGAAGCGGCCCTGACGGCGATACAACTCAACGATGCGACCGATGTCGGCGCGCACCTTGCTCCGCGTGAAGATCTGCCGGGGCGCGAGCTTGAGCTCCTTGCCCAATTTGTCTTCCTTGATCCGCTTGTTCCCCTCGAACACGATCCGGTTGATGACCGGATTCTCGCGGATGATGATCGTCAGCGCACCCTGGTCGTCGCGGATTTGCGCGTCAGCGAACAATTCGGTCGCGAACAGGTCGCGAATCGCCTCGTCGAGGCTCTCGCGCGTATAGGCTTCGCCGGTGCGCAGCTTGACGTACGAGCGCACCGTTTCGGGCTCGATCCGCTGCGAACCGGTGACATTGATCGACTTGACGGTACCGCCGTCGGTCGCCGGCGCAGGCGGCGGCGTCGGCGCGCTCATTGGAACCGGAACGGCGGCAGGCCGCTGCGCGATCGTCGCCGTCGGCAGACCACCGATCATCGTGCCGACAAGCAGCAGCGACACGTGTCGGCGAGCGTCCAGTCGCATGCTTCCTGATTTCACCAACTTGTCCCGCCCACTCACTATGCCGTAATTGCCGCCGCCCTGCCCCAAGCGCGTCATCCGATCAAGCCAGTGAGGCCTGCGAAGAGACCAAGGCCGGTCAAGTCGTTGATCGTGACGAACAGCATGAACGCCAGCAGCAAGACCAACCCACCGCGAAACGCCCATTCCTGCGCGGCGAGGCCGACCGGCCGACGGCGAACCGCCTCCGCCGCGTAAAATGCGAGGTGACCACCGTCGAGCGTCGGAATTGGCAGGAGGTTGATGAACCCCAGATTGATCGAAACCGCCGCCATGAACAGCAGGAAGGTAACGAGGCCAAGCTTTGCGACGGCGTTCGAGGTTGCCGCGATCTTTACGGGCCCGCCCAGTTCGCGGACCGACCGCTCGCCGCGGACGATCTGCACAAGGGCGACAATCGTACGGTGCACCGACTGAACGATGAACCGCCCGGCGGCGTGCGGCAGCTCGAGCGGCGACAGGCGAACGAGGTCGACGCGCGCTGGCGCAACGCCGATGCGACCCATCGGTACCTCGACTCCTGCAAGATCCTTGACCTGCTCGAGCCGCGGGGTCACGGTTAGCGACTGACGCGCGCCGCTACGCTCGACGACGATCTCAATCGCTCGCTCGGCACGCGCCTGAACGATCATGCCGATGTCGTCGAACTGTTCGATCGACGTCCCGTCGACGACAACGATGCGATCGCCGACCCGCATACCCGCGGCTTGCGCCGACGAGGCCTTGCTGAACCCGCCGACCTCGGGCGCGATGCGCGGCTCGCCGTAAATACTGAAAATCGCCGCGACCATCACAAACGCGAACACGAAATTGACCGCGGGACCGGCGGCGACGATCAGCGCCCGCTGCCAGGTCGGCTTCGCCTGGAACGTGCGGTTGCGCTCCTCTGCCGGGAGTGCGAGCCAGGCGGGGTCCGGCGTGCTCGACGCGCCCATGTCGCCTGCGAATTTGACATAGCCGCCCATCGGGATCGCCGCGACTTGCCAGCGCGTGCCATGACGGTCGACGCGCGATCCCAGCACCCGGCCGAAACCGACCGAGAACACGTCGGCGCGCACCCCGAACAGCCGCCCAACGAACAGATGGCCAAGCTCATGGATGACGATCAGCGGTGCGATCGCGAGAATGAAGAACAGGATCGTCGTCAGGAGTTGCACTCAGTCACGCTCTTTCATGATCCGCGTCGCGATGCGGCGGGCCTCACCGTCGACCGCGAGCACCGCGTCGACATCGTTCGGTGTAGCAGGCGCATAGTCATCAAGGACTGTGGCGACAATATGCGCGATGTTGAGGAAGCCGATACGCCGGTCGAGAAATGCGGCGACCGCGACTTCGTTCGCCGCGTTGAGGATCGCCGGGCGCGCGCCGCCGTCGGCGAGCGCCGCCAGCGCTAGCGCCAGCGCAGGGAAGCGGTCGAGATCGGGGGCCTCGAAGTCGAGCCGGCCGATCGTTGGTAGGTCGAGCGGCGTACACGGGGTCGTCATCCGGTCGGGCCAGGCGAGCGTCGAGGCGATCGGCACGCGCATATCGGGCGGCCCGAGCTGCGCGATCGTCGAACCATCGACGTAATCGACCATCGAGTGAACGACCGATTGCGGATGGACGACGACCGCAAGCTCGTCCGGGCGGCACGCGAACAGATGCTTGGCCTCGATGAGCTCGAGCCCCTTGTTCATTAGCGTCGCCGAATCGACCGAGATTTTTGCACCCATCGACCAATTGGGGTGCTTGACCGCGACCTCGGGCGTCACGACCGCCATCGCCTCGCGCGTCCATGTGCGGAACGGGGCACCGCTCGCGGTCAGCACGATGCGGCGGACACGGTCGCGCGGGCTGCCCGCGAGGCATTGGAAGATCGCGTTATGCTCGCTGTCGACGGGCAACAAAGTCGCGCCGCTGTCATGCGCGGTCGCCATCATGACGTCGCCCGCCGAGACGAGTGACTCCTTGTTCGCAAGCGCGACCGTGCGCCCGCTGCGCAGCGCCGCCAGCGTCGCGCGCAGCCCTGCGCAGCCCACGATCGCCGCCATCGTCCAGTCGGCCCCGGCGGCAGCGGTTTCCACCACGGCTTCAGGTCCGGCCGCGACGGCGATATTCGTGTCGCGCAGTGCTTCTTTCAACGCGTCATAAAGCGACGCGTCGCCGATCACGGCAAGCTCGGCCTGGGTCGCGCGCGCTGCGCGGGCGAGGCCCGCGACGTCGGTTTGCGCGGTCAACGCCAGCACGCGGTACGCTCCGGGTTCGCGCATCACGAGGTCGAGCGTCGAGGTGCCAACCGAACCGGTCGCGCCGAGAATTGTGACGGTCTTCACCGCAGCATGCCGCCGATCCAAGGATAGAATATGATCGCTACCGGGATCAGCCCGTCGACGCGGTCGAACAGACCGCCATGACCGGGGATCAACGTTCCCGAATCCTTCATGTTCGCGCGCCGCTTCATCCAGCTTTCGAAGAAATCGCCTGCCTGCGCGAGGATGGCGAGCGGCGCGCCCCACAGGACGCCGATCGCGAAAACTTTTTCCAAGGTGTCGGGCCACGCGCCGTACAGAGCACGCCACATGACGTTCATCACGACGGCAGTGAAGACGATCGCGCCCAACAGCCCTGCCCAGGTCTTCGACGGGCTGATCGCGGGCGCAATCTTGGGACCACCGATCGTGCGCCCAAAAATGAACGCGCCGGTGTCGGTCGCCCAGACGATCAGGAATAGCCATGCCGCGAACAACAGACCATGATCGGGGATCGCGCGCACGCGCCACAAGCCCCACAATGCGGCAGCGATATAGGCCATGCCGAAGACGAGCCATAAGGTCGTCGAACCGGCCCTTCGGCTCATGCGCAGCACCAGCCGCGCGAATTCGCGATAGACGAGCAACCCGCCGACGAGCAGCAATGCTGCGTACCACCACGATCCGAGCCACAAGTCACCAAGCAGCAAGATCGCGAGCAGGCCGCCCCACAAAATGCGCCTGGTAAGCTCGCTCAATTCGGTGCTCACAGCCCGCCGAAGCGGCGGTCGCGCGCAGCAAAGTTGGCCACAGCTGCGCCTAGCGCTTCGACGCCGAAATCTGGCCACAGCGTGTCGACGAACAACAGCTCGGCATAGGCCGCCTGCCACAGCATGAAATTGGACAATCGATGCTCGCCCGACGTGCGGATCATGAGATCGAGCGGGGGCAGTCCGCCGGTGTCGAGCGCGGCCTCGAACGCCGCCGCATCAATCGTGGCAGGATCGCGCCCTGCAAGTGCGCGCGCCGCGCGAACGATCTCGTCATGTG